>NZ_JAJALF010000015.1:0-117343 GCF_020514995.1 Leisingera sp. McT4-56
CCAGCAGGCGGCCACCATCGGCCAGGCCTGTTTCCAGCCGGGGATGATGAAGTCCACCTACGGGACAGGGTGTTTTGCGCTCTTGAACACCGGGGATGAGCCGGTGGTGTCCAAGAACCGGATGCTGACCACCATCGCCTATCAGCTGGACGGCAAGCCGACCTATGCGCTGGAAGGCTCGATTTTCATCGCCGGTGCCGCGGTGCAATGGCTGCGCGACGGGCTGGGGATCATCGAACAGGCGTCGGAATCGGGCGAGCTGGCGTTGCGCGCCGACCCGGGCCAGGACGTGATCCTGGTGCCCGCCTTCACGGGCCTCGGCGCGCCCTATTGGGAGCCGGAGTGCCGCGGCGGCATGTTCGGCCTCACCCGCAATTCCGGCCCGGCGGAATTCGCCCGCGCCGCGCTGCAAAGCGTCGCCTACCAGACCCGCGATCTCTATGAAGCGATGCGCGCCGACTGGGAGGACGACAGCCACCATACCGTGACCCTGCGCGTCGATGGCGGCATGAGCGCCAGCGACTGGACGATGCAGAGCCTGTCGGACCTTCTAGGTGCTGCCGTCGACCGCCCGGTGATGCAGGAAACCACCGCACTGGGCGCTGCCTGGCTGGCGGGGATGCGGGCCGGGATCTATCCGGATCAAACCGGCTTTGCCGACACCTGGAAGCTCGACCGCCAGTTCGTGCCGCTGATGCAGCCCGCCGCGCGCGAGGCGGCCTACGGGCGCTGGCAGCACGCGGTGCAGGCGGTGATCGGAGTCTGACCTCTGTGAAATAGGGCAGGGCAAGGCACTCCCGCCTGCTCCTGCCCATTCACAGAATGGGCCGCACAGTTGGGCGTGGCGCCGCGCTTTGCGCGGCGTTCTCTTTTTGCTGAGAAGCGATTTAAGGGCAGCCGTGCCCTAGGTTACGGTTGCGCCTGCCGGGATGGTTGCGGGGCGGGTGTTCAGTTCTTCGATGGAGAAGCCCGCAATCGATTTGTATTTGGCAGCATGGGCGGCCAGTTCCGCCTGCGGGATCACCTCGCTGATGTCTGCAAAGTCTCCACCGCAAAGATCCTCGACCCGCTGCAGCACCCCGTCCGGCCCGCCGCCCGCTCGGTTGGCCAGACCCACCGCTGTTGTGACCGGGCGCACTTCTGTCTCGTAAGCCTTGAGCGCGGCGGATGTGACCCCGTGCTCCAGCAGCTTGGCGCCGATCACCCGTGAGTCCACAATGGCCTGGCTGGCGCCGTTTGACCCCACCGGGTAGGTCGGATGCGCGGCGTCGCCCATCAGGGTCACGATGCCATGGGTCCAGCGCGCCAGCGGATCGCGGTCCACCATCGGGTATTCATAGACCGCCTCCGCGCCGCGGATCAGGGCCGGCACATCGATCCAATCAAACTGCCAATCCTCGAAATCCGGCAGGAAATCCTGGATGTCCGCAGGCCGGTTCCAGTCTTCCTTCCGCCAAGGGGCAGAGGGATCAAAGCTCTTTTCCGCAATCCAGTTCATCATGACGCGGTCATCACCATCCGGGTGTGAGATCGGGTAGGCCACCAGCCGCAGGTGGTCGTGCCCGATCATCGCCATCGCCGCGCCGCCTTTGAAGGTGGGCGCCCGGGTCGTGGCCCGCCACAGGATACGGCCGGTCCAGATGGGCGCCCCCTCATCCGGCACCATCTGCGCGCGCAGGGTAGAGTGGATGCCATCCGCCGCGATAACCAGGCTGCCTTCGATCCGCCGCCCGTCCGCCAGCAGCAACGCGGCACCATTGCCCGTGTTTTCAAACCCCGCCGCCCGCGCGCCGGTCTCGATGCAGTCCGCACCGGCACGCTCTGCCAGCGCACGGTAGAGCATCATCTGCAATTCGCCCCGGTGCACCGAATACTGCGGCCAAGCATAGCCCGCGCCGGTGCCGCGTGGCTCCTCCCAGATCGTTCTGCCCAGCTTGCTGTAGAACCCCAACTGCCGGGTCCTGACGCCGATTGCGTCCAGTTCCGCCTCCAGCCCCAGATCGGACAGCTCCCGAACCGCGTTTGGCTGCAGGTTGATGCCAACCCCCATCGGCTTCAGCTCCTGTGCCGCTTCAAAGATGCGGAACGGCACCCCGATCTGATGCAGCGTGAGCCCCAGGGTCAGCCCGGCAATGCCGCCGCCGGCGATGAGGATGGACATGATAAGCATACTCCCTATTTGCGCGCGCAGATAACCACGGCGTGCAGGGCGGGGCAAGCGGGCAGGGAAGATAAAGAGGTCAGCGCCGCCCGGCGATGATCAGGTCGGGTCCAAAGATCACGTCGGCGTAGTTGTGCAGGTAGATCTTCAGCCACGGGGTGAAGCGCTCGGGATGGCGGCTCACCTCGGCCAGCAGGTCGTGGTAATCGACCCAGCGGGTCTCCATCACCTCATCCGGGTTGGCGGCAATCCGCAGCGGCCGGTGGGCATGGGCCAGGAACACATCCACTGCTTCATGTTCGACCAGGCCGTTGCCGACATCGGCGTGGTATTCCAGGTGGTGGCGGAATTCGGGGTAGAGGCCGGTCAGCCCCAGTTCCTCGTTCATCCTTCGCACTGCGCAGGCCGAGGGCTGTTCATCCCATTTCGGATGGGTGCAGCAGGTGTTCGCCCACAGGCCGGGGGTATGGTATTTCCCCATCGCCCGCCGCTGCATCAGGATTTCCACGCCCTTCACCACAAAGACGGAGACCGCCTTGTGTTTCAGCCCGCGCTCATGCGCGGCCAGCTTGTCGACCGGGGTCAGTTCACCGTTCACCCAGGCGGGGATCATGTGGCTCATGCTGTGTCCGTGACGGTTTTTGTTCTGCGGCCTGCCGCATTCCGGCAGGTATAGCAACTACCGCTAACGATTGCCGGCACGGAAAGCAATTACGCGAAAAGCCGCGGCGAAAATGCCGCGGCTTCCAATCCGGTTTTGCCGGTTTCAGCGCTTATTCGGTGGCGGCTTCTGCGCCTTCCTCAGCTGCGGCGCCTTCAGCCGGTGCCGGTCCGTGGCTGGCCAGGAAGGCAAAGATATCCTCGCCGCCCTTCTTCAGGCGGAAGGACATTTTCGATTTGGCTTTGGCGTTGCCGGTTTGCTCTTGCAGGAAGGTCTTGGGATCAGTGGTGAAGGCGACGAACTTTTCTTCATCCCAGACCAAGCCGGCTTCACCCGCCGCGACCAGGTCTTCACCGTATTTGAAGCCTTCAACGGTGCCTGCCTGACGGCCGGCCAGGCCCCACAGGTTCGGGCCGGTCTTGCCGCCTTTTACGATCACGTCGCCGCTATCCGAAACCACAGTGTGGCAGGATTTGCATTTGTTGAACCCCTTCTCGCCAGCTGCCGGGTCACCTTCGGCAAGGGCGGGGGTGGCGAGGAGGCCGAAAATAGCGGCGGTCATAAGAGGTTTCATATTGCTTGCTCCAGGTTTGAGTTGGCAGGTGTGACTCATGGTCCAATAGCCCGCAGTGTCAACCGGCAGTTTGACGCGCATCAAATTCCGGCAGGATGCCGCAGCGTTTCAAGGCGCGGACCAGCAGGGCAGCAGATCGCCCGGCTCCGGGCGGGCGAGACAGACGGCACGGGCTATAGCGCGGCTGAGACACAGGGCCGCGGCATGGCAGAGCAGGCCCAGCTCCGCGTCCGGTGCCTCCAGCCTTCGCGCGCCGGTGCTGGCGGCAAAGACCAGATCACCGTCGCCGGGAGAGTGGGCCGGGACAATGGCACGGCCGATGCCGTCATGCGCCACGGCGGCCAGCCGCTGGCATTGCGCCTTGGTCAGTGCGGCATCGGTGGCAACGATGGCAATAGTGGTATTGGCACGCTCCGGCGGCAGCGGGGCGCCCGCCAGTTTCTGGATGGCCTCGATCTTGCGGCTGTCCATGCTGCGGCCCAGTCCCGCCGCGGGATCGGGGCCAATCCCGCCGAACTCATCGCCAATCTCAAACGGCGCGGCCCAGAAATGCCGCTCCCCCGGCGTGGTGACAGCGCCGAGCGGATTGGCGGCCACCAGCGCCCCCACTGTGACGCCGCTGTCCAGCACCAGCGAGGCAGAGCCCAGCCCGCCTTTCAGCATTGCGGTCAGCGCGCCGGTGCCGGCACCGGCGGTGCCAAGTTCGAATTCCTCCGCCGCCGCCTCAAAGGCCGCCCGGCCCAACGCGCGGTAGGGATTTTCTTTCCATGCCTTGTCCCCGCCGTTCAAGAGATCGAAGAGGATCGCGCCCGGCACCAGCGGCACCCGCGCCGGACCAACCGGAAAGCCCCGGTCTGCAGCATGCAGCGCGTCCATCACCCCCGAACAGGCATCCAAGCCAAAGGCAGAGCCGCCCGACAGCACCAGCGCGTCGATCCTAGCGACGGATTTGTCGGGCGCCAGCAGATCGGTCTCCCGGGTGCCCGGTGCGCCGCCCATCACATGCACCGACGCAGTAAAGGGCGCGTCCGCGGTCAGCACCGTGGTGCCGGATTTCAGCGCCGCATCCTGGGCGTTGCCGACCAGCAGGCCGGGCACGTCGGTGATCAGGTTTCTGGGGCCGGGGAGCATGCCGATTGGTCCTTCTCAATTAAAGCGCGCTGGCGCGCGCTGCCTCCGGCGGGAGTATTTTCCGGAAAGATGAAAACAGGGAGGCTAGATGCAGCGCCCGCCGTCCACTTCCATCGCAACGCCGGTCACCATGCTGGCCTCATCCGAACACAGGAAACAGGCAGCATTGCCCATGTCCTCCGGCGTTGAAAACCGGCCGATCGGGATGGTGGACAGGAACTTGGCGCGCATCTCCGGGGTGTCCTCACCCATGAAGGATTTCAAGAGCGGCGTTTCCCCCGCCACCGGGTTGATCGCATTTACCCGCACCCCATGCGGCGCCAGCTCCACCGCCATCGTCTTGGTGGCGGTGATCATCCAGCCCTTGGAGGCGTTGTACCAGTTGAGGTTGGGGCGCGGCGACACGCCGGCGGTGGAGGCGACATTGAGGATCGCGCCCGCCTTCCTGGCCTTCATATGCGGCACCAGGGCGCGTGCAGTGAGGTAGACGGATTTGACGTTGACGCCCAGAACCCGGTCGAAATCCTCCTCGCTGATCTCCTCCAGCGGCGCGGGCAGATGGGTGACGCCTGCATTGTTGACGAGGATGTCGAGATGCCCGAAGGCTGCCAGCGCCGCCTCTGCCATCGCAGTGACCGAGGCGCGGTCAGAGACATCCACGGTCTGCGCAATGGCATTGCTGCCCAGTTCCGCCGCCATCGCCTCTGCCGCGGTGGTGTTGATGTCGGCGATCATCACCCGGGCGCCTTCCGCCAGGAACTTGCGGGTTATCCCGGCGCCAAAGCCCGAAGCGCCGCCTGTCACGATGGCGGTCTTTCCTGCCAGCCGCATGGTATATCCTCCCGATTTGCCTGGCGTCAGCATGGGCGGAGAGGATGGCGGGTGCAATCCCCGGAACAAGGCCGGATCAATCCGGGTCGATCTTACCGCGCGTCGCTTTCAGCTCGCCGCGCTGCTTCTTGGCTTCCAGCCGCCGCTTGACCGAGCCGCGGGTGGGCTTGGTGGCGATCCGCCGCTTGGGTGCCACCAGCGCCTTGCGCACCAGCTCCGCCAGCCGCTCGCGCACGATTTCGCGGTTCCGCTGCTGCGAGCGGGTCTCGTCGCATTGCAGGATGATCGCGCCTTCCTTGGTCCACCGCCGCCCGGCCAGCCGCTTCAGCCGCGATTTGACCGCAGGCGCCAGCGCCGGTGAGCGGGCGGCCTCGAACCGCAGCTCCACCGCGGTTGCCACCTTGTTCACATTCTGCCCGCCGGGACCCGAGGCGCGGATGAAGCTCTCGGTCATTTCCCAGTCCTGCAGGGTGATGTTCTCGTTGATGCGGATCATGGTTCTGCTGGTTTGCGGCCGGGGTTCTTAAACGGGTTCTTAAAATCGAAAGGGCTGTTCCACACGCGGGGAACAGCCCTTCGAGATGATAGGAGGTGCACCGGTTAGGTCAGCACCAATTCAGTGATCTATACGTACCAAGGGCTGCCTCGGCCGCACTCCTTCTGAACTGTTCCGGCACTGCTCTCCATAGCTTCTCTAGACAATGGGCACCTCCTTTCTGATGTTTCGTGTAAGTTCAGCCTGCCACAGATTCGGCCAATGTCAAAACAAAATCATGTGGCCTTCTTGGTTAACGAACGCACGATGATGCGGAAGGGCACAAGCGCGAGCAGCGCCAGCGACAGTTTCACCAGCCAATCGGCAAAGGCCAGCGAGACCCAGTAGGGCACCACGGGACCCTGCCCGATCAGGGGCAGCATGTCGCCCGCCCAGGACACATCATTGGACGGGTCGATCCAGGCGAGCGAGACGGAAAAGGCGACAGAGAAGAAGATTGCGGTATCGACCGAGGAACCGATCAGGGTGGAGGCCAGCGGCGCCCGCCACCAGCTCCCCTCGCGCAGGGCCGAGAACACCGCGACGTCCAGCATCTGCGCCGTCAGGAACGCCAGGCCAGAGCCGAGCGCAATGCGCAGGGTCACCGCCGGGTAGGTGAAACCATCGCCCTGCAGCGTGATCTGGGTGCCGATCAATGAACAGGCCACCCCGGTGATGAACCCGGCCATCACCACCTGGCGCGCCGCTGCCGCGCCATAGACGCGGTTCATCACGTCGGTCACAAGGAAAGCCACCGGATAGGTGAAGGCGCCCCAGGTCAGCCAGTCGCCGAACAGGAATTGCACCAGGACGTTGGAGGCCACCACCACGGCGGCCATGGCAAGAATGCCGGGAATATGCGAGCGGGTCATCGGTCGGGTCCGTTTGTTTCGGGGCGCGGAAAAGATCTCCGCGGCTGCAAAAGACCGGCCCCTTTATCCCGCTGGGATCCTGCCTGCAAGTTTTCCAGGCCGGGAAAGGTTCCCGCCCGCGCCGGCGCATTGGGGGATGCCCCTTGCGGTTGGGCCGGGCGCCGCTGCCGCAGCGCGCGCGGGTGTCAGCGGGGCAGGGCGTATTCCACCAACTCGGTGCGCTGCACCGGCAGGAAATTGTCGTCCGAGATCATGGTGGCGTGCAGTTGGCCGTTTTCGCCGGCCCAGACCGACAGGCCTTCGAGGTTGTCGTGGGTGCCGGGGCCGGTCTGCAGCAGCAGCGTCTCGTTGGTCGGGCCTGCGGCGGTGATGTCCCAGCGGCGCAGTCGGCTGCGGAAGCCCAGCAGGGTCAGGTCCCGCTCCAGCAGGTAGAACCGCCCGTCGGGGCCGAAATCCGCATCCACCGGCAGGAAACCGCCGCGCGGCGGCAGGCTGAAGGGCCGGCTCCAGCGGCGGCCGTTCCAGCGCCAGACCGGGATCTGTCCCTGCTTGTCATAGGCGCGTTCCGGCAGGGTGTAGAGGCGGCCGCGGGAATCGATCGCCAGTGTCTCCAGCGACTTGTTGAGCGGCAGCTTGCGGAACGCCTTGGGCCGCGGCAGCACCTTGGCCCGGTCCTGCCCATCGCGGTAGCGGGCCACCCGCGCGGAGCCCTCAAAGGAGATGTAACGGCTGCCGTCCGGTCCGATGGCAAGGCCTTCGCTGTCGCCGGCAGCACCGCGCAGGATCCTGCCGGCAGAGGAGCGCAGCCCGTGGGCGGCGCGCGCGGCAATGCTGGAAATCCGGCCCTGGCGGCGTTCGATATCGGTTGTCACAAGCGTGGCGCGGTCGCTCAGCACCGTCATCTCGGTGCCGCCCCCGCTGATCTTCAGCGCGGAAAAGCCGCCGAACCAGGGCTGTTTCAGCTTCCAGGTGTAGCTGCCCAGGTACTGTGCCGTGCTTGCCGCCGCAACGGGGCGGTTGGCCGCGATGGCCGCCGCCGCAATTCCGGCAGCGGCGGCTACAGCCAGGGTCAGTTTGATCGCAGAACGGCAGCGCATTGATTGGGCAGGTCCGAAAGGGTGTAGTCCCGTCTCGGTTTAGGCTTCGGGGCGTTCGGGTCAACCGGTTTCGGCGGCGGCGGGTTCAGAATGTTGTGCACCCATTGCCGGGCATCGGCGCAGCCGTCGCCCTTGGGCGGGGCCGCCTGATCGACGCAGCCGCGGGCGCCGCGCGGGCAGTTGAGCCGCACATGGAAGTGGTAGTGGTGCCCCCACCAGGGTCGGATCTTGCGCAGCCAGCGGCGGTCGCCTTTCTCGTCATTGCACATCTGCACCTTGGCGCCGGGAAAGACGAAGATCCGCGCCACCCGCTTGTCCTGCGCGGCCGCCTTGAGGATCTCGTGATGCGCCCGCGTCCAGCTGCCGTTGACATAGGCGCCATTGGCGCGGCGCATCGAGATCGAAGAGATGTTCTCGCGGGCGCTGCGGCTGAGGTTCAGCCGGTCCGGCGGCCGCATCCAGATGTCGATGTCCAGTCCGATTTGGTGGCTGCGGTGGCCCGACAGCATCGGCCCGCCGCGCGGCTGGCTGATGTCACCGATATAAAGCCCCTTCCAGCCGCGCTGTTTTGCGGCCTCGCGGCTCAGGTCCTTGACGAAATCGATCGCCGCCGGGTGGCCCCAGTTGCGGTTGCGGCTCAGCCGCATCGCCTGCCAGGTGGGTCCGGTTTCCGGCAGCTGCTCTGCCCCGGCGACGCAGCCCTTGGCGTAGGAGCCGAACGGCGCGGGTTTTTGCTGCGAGGCACTGGGCTTGGCCCCGAACAGCGCCTTCGCGGGGGTCTGCGCGCTTGCCGGAACACTTAATCCCGCAACCGCCAGACAGATGGCAAGTAACAGTCTCAACCCTGATCTCCTTCTCCTTGAACCCAGAATAACAGTACCAATCCGATCAGAAACAGGCCGATGACCGGGGTGATCCCCAGCCGGGCGCTGCCGGTGACAGTTGTTGCAACGCCGATCAGCATCGGCGCCAGAAACGCGGTGGCGCGCCCTGACAGGCCGTAAAGGCCGAAACTCTCGGTCGCCTTGGCCGGGTCGGTGTGGCGCACCATCAGGCTGCGGCTGGCGGATTGCAGGATGCCGCCAAAGCCGCCGATCAGCACGCCGCAGCCAAAGAACACTGCATCCGGCAGCTTGGAGCCTTCCGGCAGGGCGATGCCGAATATCTGTTCGCGCGACATGCTGACGATGGTCAGGCAGACACAGCTCAGCACCAGGATGGAGGTGATGATCACCGGTTTCGGCCCGTATTCGCGGTCTGCCTTGCCGCCGATCCAGCAGAAGATCGTGGCCGCCAGCGCTGCCACGATACCAAAGACGCCAATGAGGGTGATCTGCCAGCCCAGCACCAGCTTGGCATAGACGCCGCCAAAGCCGTAAAGCCCGTTCAGCGCATCGCGGTACAGCATGGAGGAGCCGAGGTAGCTGGCGAGGCTCACCCGGTTGCGCAGGTTCTTCACCGATTGCACCACCAGCGCCACCGCCTGGCCCAGCGTGCCGCGCTGGCCGGTGGCGCGGCCTTCGCGCACCCACAGGAAATAGGGGATCATGAAGACGGCAAACCACAGCGCGGTGAAGGGGCCGACGGCGCGGGTGCCTTCGCGCGCCTCCGCATCCAGGCCGAACAGCGGGCTGAGGCCGATCAGGGTCCTGCCGCTGGCCTGTTCGACAAACAACAGCAGCATGATGAACAGCGAAATCACCCCGCCGAGGTAGCCAAAGGCAAAGCCGGAGCCCGAGACATTGCCGACGTCCTCCTTGCTGGCCAGCGACGGCAGCTGCGCGTTGACGAAGATCAGCGCGAACTCCGCGCCGATGAAGCCGAAACCGAAACTGATCAGCATCCACCACAGGTTGCTGCCCGCGGGATCCATGTGCCACAGCCCCCAGGCGCCCAGCACATACATCAGCGAAAACATCATGATCCAGGGCCGCCGCCGCCCGGAGATATCGGCCAGCGCCCCCATGAAGGGTGCGCCGAAGCCGATGATCAGCCCGGTCCCGGTCAGGCACAGCGACCACACGGTCTGAGCCTGCGCCTTGGCGGCCTCGCCGTCCAAACCCTGTCCGAGGAAATGCTCCGCCGCCACGGCGGCAAAGAACGGGCTGAAAACAAAGGTGACCAGCAGGGTGTGGTAGGGCTGGCTGGCCCAGTCGAAGAACCACCATCCCCAGATGCGCTTGCGCATGGATACCTGCTGCATACCCGGCCTCTTTTTATAGTTGCCTTCAGGTATGGCAGGCGGGCAGGGGCCTAGGCAAGCCCGTCCTGCATCGGCGGCCAGGGCCGGCCGCCATCCGCCGCGCACCAGTCCTTGATCCACCCGGGCAGTTCCGGCGAGGGCGCCGTGTCCTGCCCCAGCGCCTGCAGCACCCGCGCGGGCGGCACGATGCCGTTCCGGTCCGTCACCGCTGTGCGCAGCATCACATGGCTGGCGCAGTCGCCGTTTGCCTTCCACATCGACTGCTCGACATAGATGAATTTTTCATCCCAGCCCGCGGTGCGGCTGCGCATATCGAATTTCTCGAAACCGCGGATGCGCCGGCGGTAGCGGACCGAAGACCCTGCCACCGTCAGCCCCCAGTGCTGCTGCCGCAGGCAGCGGATCAGCCCGACCCGCTGCGCCAGCATGGTGCGGCCCAGGTCATAGAGCGTCATGGTGCGGCCGTTGTTCAGCTCCATCCACATGTCCAGGTCCCAGGGCCAGCAGATGTGGCTCGAGACATGCATGCCGGTGATCGGCAGCCGCTCCATCCGGCTGGCCAGAACGGTATCCTTGATCAGTCGGACAATCGGGTACATCGGCGCGCGCTCCTTGATGGCATGTGCCTGTGATGCCACCCGTTTACAGCGCGTCAACCGCAACCTCGCGGAAGCCTTGCGCATTTCATTGCGTCTGCTTACCTGTGTGGCTGTTCGAAAGAGGAAATTACAGATGGTCTCGCTGTTCCAAATCTTGATGCTGATCCTGGACATTGTCTGGTTCTTCATCATTGCCCATGTGATCATGAGCTGGCTGATCAACTTCCAGGTCCTGAACCTGCACCAGCAGCTGGTGGCGCAGATCTGGTACGGGCTGAACCGGATATTGGAGCCGCTCTATGCGCCGGTGCGCCGGTTTATGCCCAACATGGGCGGCATCGACTTGGCGCCGCTGGTGGTTTTGATCGCGGTCTACGCGCTGCGCATCATCCTGGTGAACAACGTCTCGGCGTTCTACTGACTTGATTTTCCATGCAAGGGCTGAGCACGCCCGCCCATGGGGGCGGACGGGCGCTGCCCGGCCTATCGGCCGGGCGGAGTTGATTGATAGTTTCTGAAACCCCTCTCCCCCTTGCCGCCCCATGCCACCTGTGGGATTGTGCCTGCCAAGCAAGAGCAGACCACCACAACAAGGCACACCGCCCCCATGACAGCCCCGGCATCCCCGGCACAACTGACTGGCGCGTCCCCGATCCTGCGCGAGATCTTCGGCTTTGACGCCTTCCGCCCGGGGCAGGAGGAAATCGTCGACGCCGTGACCGCAGGGGAAAACGTGCTGGCGATCATGCCCACCGGCGGCGGCAAGTCGCTGTGCTACCAGCTGCCCGCGCTGCTGCGCGACGGCATCACCGTGGTGATCTCCCCGCTCATTGCGCTGATGCGCGACCAGGTCCGCGCGTTGCAGGAGGCCGGCGTGAATGCAGGCGCCCTCACCTCCGGCAACACGGATGAGGAGACCGAACAGGTCTGGCAGGCGATCGAGGCCGGGCGGCTCAAGCTCCTTTACATGGCCCCCGAACGCCTCGCCTCCGGCGCTGCGATGGGCATGCTGCGCCGCATCGGCGTAAGCCTGATTGCAGTGGACGAGGCGCATTGCGTAAGCCAATGGGGCCATGACTTCCGCCCCGACTACCTGCGCATCGGCGAGCTGCGCCGCGCCCTGGACGTGCCGCTGGCCGCCTTCACCGCAACAGCCGACCAGGAAACCCGGGAAGAAATCGTCCAGAAACTGTTCGACGGCGAAGCCCCCCGCAGCTTCCTGCGCGGCTTTGACCGGCCCAATATCCATTTGGCCTTCGGCGCCAAGTACAGCCCGCGCCGCCAGATCCTGGACTTCGCCGCCGCGCGCAAGGGCCAGTCCGGCATCGTCTACTGCGGCACCCGCGCCAAGACAGAGGCGCTGTCTGCCGCGCTGCGCGAAGCGGGCCATTCCGCCTGTTTCTACCACGGCGGCATGGAGGCCGAGGACCGCCGCATCGTCGAAACCCGTTTCGCGCGCGAGGACGGCCTGATCGTGGTCGCCACAGTTGCGTTCGGTATGGGCATCGACAAGCCCGACATCCGCTGGGTCGCCCATGCCGACCTGCCGAAATCAATCGAAGCCTATTACCAGGAAATCGGCCGCGCCGGCCGCGACGGCGCGCCAGCCGAAACCCTTACCCTGTTCGGCCCCGACGACATCCGCCTGCGCCGCGCCCAGATCGACGAGGGCCTCGCCCCGCCTGAACGCCGCGCCGCCGACCACGCCCGCCTGAATGCGCTGTTAGGCCTCGCCGAGGCGCTGCACTGCCGCCGCCAGAAACTGCTGGGCTACTTTGGCGAAGAGGCCGAGCCGTGCGGCAATTGCGACCTCTGCGACACGCCCGCCGATGTGTTCGACGGCACCACCGTGGTGCGAAAGGCGCTGTCGGCAGTTCTGCGGACAGAGGAATGGTTCGGCTCCGGTCATCTGATCGACATCCTTTTGGGCGCCGACAACGACCGCATCCGTGCCAAGCGCCATGACGAGCTGTCGGTCTATGGCTGCGGCAAGGAATTCGGCAAGCGCCAGTGGCAGGCGGTGTTCCGGCAGATGATGGGCCACGACCTGTTGCGCCCCGACCCGGAACGCCACGGCGCCCTGCGCTTTACCGAGGCGGCGCTGCCGATCCTGCGCGGCGAGCAGTCCATCGACCTGCGCCGCGACACCATCAAGTCCGCCGACCGCCGCCCGGCGGTCAAGGCGCTGGTCTCCGAGGAGGACGCGCCGCTCCTCTCCGCGCTCAAGGCCAAGCGCCGGGCGCTGGCTGAGGCGCAGAAAGTGCCGGCCTATGTAATCTTTCCGGACCGCACCCTGATCGAGATGGCCGAGCAGCGCCCGGAAACCCTGGACCAGATGGCGCGCATCAGCGGCGTCGGCGCCAAGAAGCTGGAACGCTACGGCGATGATTTCCTGAGCGTGATCACCGGTGCGGCGGAACAGCTGCATCCCGCAAGACGCAAGCTGGCGGGGCGCAATTCCGGCTCCGTTTATGACGGGCTTTTGGAAGTGCAGGCGCAGCTGGCGCGCGGCGAATGCGGCACCCTGAAGCCCTTGACCTGCTCGGCCTCGCTGCTGGCAAAGGTGGCGCAGCTGCGCGAAGGCGACGAGGCCGGCATCACAAGGCTGCTGGGGGAGCGCCGCGCTGAACGTTTCGCGGCGGCGTTTCTGGACGTCCTGCGCGGCGCGGGCTAGGGTCGCACCAAGAAACCGGGCTAGTAAAATTTGGGGGCAGACATGCTGGTAGTAACCTCTCCGGCCAAGAAGCTGGACTGGGCGGAACGGGATCAGGAAATGACTTGGCCCGCGCTGCATAACGATGCGGTGGCGCTGGCTGAGGTGGCCCGCGAACAATCGGTGGCGGATCTGATGAAGCTGATGCACATCAGCGAGGATCTGGCCAAACTGAACCACGCCCGCTTCCAGGACTTTGCCGCCGACCCGAAAGCTGACGCCACCCGCCCGGCGGCGCTGGCCTTTGCCGGCGACACCTACCAGGGGCTGGAAGCGGCCTCGCTGGACCCCGAGGAAATGGCCTGGGCGCAGGAGCATTACCGCATCCTGTCAGGGCTTTACGGCGTGCTGCGGCCGCTGGACGCGATGCAGCCCTACCGGCTGGAAATGGGTTCGCGCCTGAAAAACCTGCGCGGCAAGAACCTCTATGAGTTCTGGGGGAGCAAGATCTCGGACGCGCTGAATGCGCAAGGAGAGGCCGTGGGTGCGGAGGTGCTGGTGAACTGCGCCAGCCAGGAATATTTCGGCGCCGTGGATCTGGCGGCGCTGAAGCTGCGGGTGGTCACCCCGGTGTTCATGGAAGACAAGAACGGCACCCCCAAGGTGGTGAGCTTCTATGCCAAACGCGCCCGCGGCGCGATGGCCCGGTACATCATCCAGCACCGGCTGACGGATAGCGAAAGCCTCAAGGACTTCGATGCCGGCGGCTATGCCTACCAGCCGCAGATGTCGGAGCCGGACAAGCCTGTCTTCCTGCGCAAGGCCTGAGCCGCGGCAAGGGAGCAGCTCCCGCCCGCTCCGGCACATTCAAGGAATGCACCGTCCCGGTTGGGCCGGTCCTATCCGCAGGGGTAATGGCAGCAGCGCCGGAACAATCCGGAACTCTCGCGGCCCCTGCTGCCAGAGGCCGCTTTCACCGCCAGCGGCGCAATCCGCATCGGATGCACGTTTCCGGTTGAGCCTCCGGTCCGGACCTGCCGGCAGCCCGGCCGGAAGCCCGCTGCTCAGAAAGCGCCTGCCGCCGCGGGAGCCGGGTCCTCGTCGTCGTCCAGCGGCTGGGTGCCGGCGGGCGCATAAGTGCGGATCTTGTCGTGGATCAGGGCCTTGCGCAGCGGTTTGGTCAGGTAATGGTCCAGTCCGGCAGCCAGGATGCCTTCTGAATCGCCGGCCATTGCATGGGCAGTCAGGGCCACGATCGGGACATGCCCGCCCGCCCCGGCCCCGGCCTCGATCTTGCGGATCTCTGCGGTGGCTTCCTTGCCGTCCATCATCGGCATCGAGATGTCCATGAAAATCAGGTCCGGATGGAAGTTCTTGAACGCTTCCACCGCCTCCAGCCCGTTGCCGGCAAACCTGAGATCGATGTTCAGCTCCTTCACGATCTTGCGGAACACCAGCTGGTTGGTCTTGTTGTCTTCGGCTGCCAGCACCCGCATTCTGCGGATTCCGGGCTCTGCCGCGGCGGCTGGCGGCAGCGGCGCGGGCGCCAGCGGCGTTGCCGGCCCGGGGGCGGGCTCCTGCACTGCCGGGGCCGCCCACGGCGGCGCCAGCGCTTGCGCCGGCGCCTCTGCCAGGCTGCCCAGCCGGGCCAGCTGGCTGAACAGATCGTCGCGCGGCGCCGGGCTTTGCAGCACGCCGCTCACCAGCTGGCGGGCCTCCGTGTCGATGGCGGCCTGCGGGCTGGAGTTCAGCAGCAGCACCGGCACCCCGTCCCAGCCGCCAGACTTGAGGTCCCGGGCCAGCTGCAGCCCGTCCAGCCCCGGCAGGTTGTGGCCGCTGATCACCAGGTTGATGCCGTCCTGCATAGCCGCCAGCGCGGCGGCGGCGGTGCCGGCGGTGGTGACCTGGATCCCCAGCATCAGCAGATGCTTCTGCAGGATTTCGCAGTTGAGCGGCACATCGTCCACAATCAGCACATGGCGCAGCGCGCCGGGCAGTTTCGGCAGCGCCTGTTCCGCCGCGCTTTCGGCCGGCAGCGGCAGGCGAAAGCCGAAGCAGGAGCCCTTGCCCTCTTCGCTGTCAACCCAGATCTCGCCGCCCATCATCTCGATCAGCCGCTTGGAAATCGCCAGCCCAAGGCCGGTGCCCTCGAACTTGCGGTTGCGGTCGTCCTCAACCTGGTTGAACTCGCCGAACACGTGGTCAACCTTGTCGGCCGGGATGCCGATGCCGGTGTCCTCAATGGTGACATGCACCGCGTAATGCCTGTCGTCGGGTGAGGAGATGCCGGTCACCCGCAGGGTGACATGGCCCTCGCGGGTGAACTTCACCGCATTGCCCGCCAGGTTGGTCAGCACCTGGCGGATGCGGCCCGGATCGCCGGTGAAACGGGTCGGCAGGAACAGATCGTAATCGACCAGCAGCGCCAGCCCCTTGTCCCGGGCGCTCGGCTGCAGCAGCATCACCACCTCGTGCAGGCTGCGCTCCAGGTCGAAGACTTCCGGATGCAGTTCCAGCTTGTCGGCCTCGATCTTGGAATAGTCGAGCACGTCATTGATGATGACCAGCAGCGCCTCACCCGAATTCTTGATGGTATTGGCATAAAGCCGCTGCTCGTCGTCCAGTTCGGTATCGTTCAGCAGCTCCGCCATGCCGACCACGCCGTTCATCGGGGTGCGGATCTCATGGCTCATATTGGCGAGGAAGGCGGATTTGGCGCGGTTCGCCGCCTCGGCGCGGGCGCGGGCCTCCTGCAGTTCGATCTCGTAGCGCACGGTGGAGGTGATATCGAGCGCCAGCGTGACCATGTCGCCGCCGTGGCCGCGCTGGTCGATCAGCCGCAGATAGCGTTCATCCCATAACTGCACCACCACCGGTTCCGGCGCGTCCGATTGCCAGCGGCTGTTCATCATGCAGCACCAGGCTTCCGGGTCCAGTTCGCCGGTATTGATCAGCCCTTCCTCGGCCAGCAGCTGCAGGATCCGGTTATAGGAGACCCCGGGGGTGACCTCTTCCAGCCCGTCAAAGATATTGAGGTACGCGGTGTTTGCGCCGATCAGGATGCCGGCCGCGTCAAAAAAGGCAAAGCCGTCCTGAAAGGCCTGGATCGAATGCCACAGCCGCCGTTCGGCCGTCTCGATTTTCTCGTTGGCGGTGTTGAGGTCGGATTTTACCTTGGCGTTCTCGTCGCGGACCGTGGCGACTTCCGCCTGGGTCTGGCCGATCTGCTTGGTCAGGGCCAGCGCGTGGCGGCCCAGTTTGCGGTTGGCAGCGGACAGTTCGGCCTGCTTCAGCTCAAGCAGCCGTTCGGCGGCCAGGCGGGCGCGCCTTTCTTCCGCTAATTTGTCGGCAAGGCTCATCCCTGCGCACTCCGCAATACATAAACAAGTACGGCGCGCGGCTAATTCCGCACGCAAAGGCAGCAGGGCTGCTCTGCCTTATTGTTACGCTGAGGAATCTTGCTATGACGTTAAGCCCGTGCCAGCCTGCCTCCAGTATTGGAGGGTGCCATGCCGCGTCTGTTTGCTTCTGCTTTTCTCTATATTTTTGCATTTTTTGCGGTTTTCCCTGCAGCCTGGGCAGGTCCGGCGGTTCCCGGATTCCGCTACCAGTCTTATGCGGATACCGATTTCTTCGGCTCCGACCTGCAGCCGCTGTTTGATACCGACGTGGCCTCCTGCGCCCGCGCCTGTTCAGCCCAGGCAGACTGCGCAGGCTTCGTCTTCAACCAAAAGGCAAACGCCTGCTTCCCGAAATCGGCGCTGGCGCAATCCAGCCCCTACGCGGGCGCCGTCTCGGCGGTGAAACAGCCCGCTGCGGGCGGGCTGGCAGCGGCGGCGGCCTCTCGCGCCGCGCGGCTGGATTTCCTGCCAGAACAGGATCTGCAGCGTGCCTCGGGCTTTGCCCGCAGCCTCGGGCTGGATTACCCGCTGGCCGCGGCGGACGCGGCAGAGGCCCGCGCCGCCGCCCGCGCCCGGCTGCGGGAGGGTGATTCCCACGGCGCCCTGCGCTGGATGGCGCAGGCGGTGGTGCTGAGCGACGCGGCCGCGGACTGGACTTCATTTTCCGGCTACCTGCTGCGCGCCGCCAAGGACAGCAGCAGCCGCAGCCAGCAGCGTCGCTACCGGTCGCAGGCCTATGCCGCGGCGCTGAACGGCTATCTGCGGGCCGCGGACCCAGCCGCGCAGGCCGAGGCGCTGGCAGCCGCCGCCAGGGTGCAGGAACTGCAGGCACGCGGCCGTGCCATGCTGCCGCTGTTGCGGCTGGCGCAGGACATCGCGCCGGATGCCGCCCGCGCCGCGCAGCTGGAGGATGCCATTGCCAAATACGGCTTCCGCGTTCTCACCAGCACGGTTGAAAGCGACAGCGCCGCGCCGCGCATCTGCGCCGAGTTCTCGGAAGACCTGGAACAGGCCGGCACCGATTACGAAAATTACGTCCGCCTGCCCGAGGCGAGCCTCGCCGTCACTGCCCAGGGCCGCCAACTGTGCCTTGACGGAGTGGAACACGGCAAGCGCTACCGCCTGACCCTGCGCCGCGGCTTGCCCGCGGCCAGCGGCGAACAGCTCTATAAGGACGTGGAGCTGACCCATTACGTCCGCGACCGCGCCCCGCAGGTCCGCTTCCCGGGCCGCGCCTATGTGCTGCCCGCAGGCGGCCAGGCGGCGCTGCCGGTGGAAACCGTGAACCTGACGGAACTGGACCTGCGCCTGCGCCGGGTCAGCAGCCGCAACGTGCTGCGCACCCTGCAGGAGGGGTACTTTGCCAAGCCGCTCTCCCAGTGGGAGGATGAGCATTTCGCTGAAAATATTGCCGAGGAAATCTGGACCGGCAGCGCCGAAGTGGACACCGCCATCAACCAGGTGATGACCAGCCGACTGCCGCTGGATCAGGCTCTAAATGGGCAAAAACCGGGGCTTTACGCGCTGACCGCCCGGGTGCCGGGCGCTGATCCCTATGACGATGCCGGCGCCACCCAGTGGTTCGTGCTGACCGGCCTCGGCCTTTCCACCATGTCCGGCAGCGATGGCCTCCATGTGCAGGTGCAGGCACTGGCGGATGCGAAACCGCATGAGGGCGCCGAGGTCAGCCTGATCTCCGCCGCCAACGAAGTGCTGGCAAGCGCAACCAGCGACGCCAGCGGCCATGTGCATTTTGCCCCCGGCCTTACCCGCGGCACCGGCGGCGCGGCCCCGGCACTGATCACCGCGCGGGCAGGGGAGGGCGATTTCACCTTCCTGCCCCTGAACGATGCCGCCTTTGACCTCTCCGACCGCGGCGTTTCGGGCCGCCCCGCACCGGGGCCGGTGGATGTGTTCCTGGCGACCACCCGCGGCGCCTTCCGGGCCGGTGAAACCGTGCATGTGACCGCCCTGGCCCGTGACAGCAAGGCGCAGGCCATCGACGGCCTGCCGCTGACCGCGATCCTGCTGCGCCCGGACGGGGTGGAATACACCCGCCAGACCTCCGCCGCAGGCCATCAGGGCGGCCATGTCTTTGCCCTTGCCACCGGCCCAGCCGCCCCGCGCGGCACCTGGCGGATCGAGATCAAGAGCGACCTCAAGGCCCCGACGCTCGCCAGCCGCCAGATCCTGGTCGAGGATTTCCTGCCCGAGCGCATCGACTTCGAGCAGGAGGTTACGAATGCCGCCAGCCTCCAGCCCGGCGGCGCGGCGCAGATCGCGCTGCAGGCCGATTACCTGTTCGGCGCACCGGGTGCCGGGCTGAAGGTGGAGGGCAGCATCCGCCTCACCGCCGCCAATACGCTGAGTGAGTGGCCCGGCTTCCGCTTTGGCCGCTACGATGAGGCATCCTCGGCCCAGACCGAACATTTCGGCGGCCAGGAAACCGGCCCTGACGGGAGTGCAACTTTCACCGTCAGCCTCCCCGCCGCCGCCCCGGCAGAGGGCAAGCCGCTGCTGGCCACCCTCACCACCCGCGTCGCGGATGGATCTGCCCGCCCGGTGGAGCGCAGCCTGGCGCTGCCCGTCCGCCCCGCTGGCCCGGTCCTCGGCATCAAGCCGCTGTTTGACGAGGTCGCGGCAGAAGGCAGCGAGGCGGGTTTCGAACTGATTGCCCTGACCCCGGACCTGCAACCCATGCCAATGCGGGTCAAATGGACCCTGAACCGGGTCGAAACCCGCTATCAGTGGTATCAGCTCTACGGCAACTGGAACTGGGAGCCCATTACCCGCCGAACCCGGATTGCCACCGGCGAGGCGCAGCTGGGCAGCGACCCGCTGCCGCTCTCCCAGCCCGTCGATTGGGGCCGCTATGAGCTGGTGGTGGAACGCCTCGACGGCGAATATGCCTCTGCCGCTTTTGACTTCTACGCCGGCTGGTATGCGCCCGAAGGCAGCACCGAGACGCCCGCCCGGCTGGACCTGTCGCTGGATAGCGAGAGCTACGCTCCCGGCGACACCGCCCGCCTGCGCATCGTGCCGCAGGCCGCAGGCACGGCGCTGGTCTCGGTGGTCTCCAACCATCTGATCCACCGCATGGCAGTGGAAGTGCCCGCAGGCGAAACCGTGATACCGCTGGAGGTGACGCAGGACTGGGGCAGCGGCGCCTATGTGACGGCAACCGTGATCCAGCCCGTGGCTGGCGACCGTGGCCGCACCCCGCTGCGTGCCCTGGGCCTCGCCCACGCCAGCGTCACCCAGCCTGACCTGCTGCTGCAGGTCGCGATTGACGTCCCCGAAGTCACCCGCCCGCGCGGCACCCAAGTTGCAAAACTCCGCGTGGACGGTGCGGCTGAGGGCGAGGAGGTCTGGCTCACCGTGGCCGCCGTCGACCTCGGCATCCTCAACCTCACCGGCTTCACCAGCCCCGATCCCAGCGCGCATTACTACGGCCAGCGCCGCCTTGGGATGGAGCTGCGAGACGTCTACGGCCGCCTCATCGACCCCGGCAACGGCGCGATGGGCCGGATCCGTTCCGGCGGCGACGCAGACGGCGGCATGAAGATGCAATCGCCACCCCCGACTCAGGACCTTGTGGCGCTGTTCTCCGGCCCGCTGAAAGTTGATGCCAGTGGCGAGGCGGAGTTCCCCCTGACGCTCCCCGCCTTCAACGGCACCGTTCGGCTGATGGCAGTCGCGTGGTCGGGCAAGGCCGTGGGCCAGGCAGAGGCCGATATGCTGGTGCGCGACCCGGTGGTGGTCACCGCCTCCCTGCCGCGCTTCCTGGCGCCGGGCGATGAAAGCGGCGCAAGGATTGAAATCGTCCATGCCGACGGCCCCGCGGGTGACATGAAACTGACCGCCACCACCGCAGGCGGCCTGACGCTTGGCAGCCTGCCCGCCTCCGTCACCCTGGCAGAGCAGGGCAAGGCAGTGCTGGAGCTGCCGGTCACGGCAGAATCCGTCGGTGACCATGAACTGACCCTCACCCTCACCACCCCGGACGGACAGGACCTGCGGCAGACCCTGCCGATGCCGGTCCGCGCCAATGATCCGGTGACGTCTGAGACCCGCCGCTTCACCCTCGCAGGCGGCGACACCTTCGTGTTCAGCAAGGACGTTTTCACTGGCTTGCGCGCCGGCACCGCCCGGGCCACCATCTCCTCCGGCCCGCTCGCAAAGTTCGACGTGCCGGGCCTCTTGGCGGAGCTGGACCAGTACCCCTACGGCTGCACCGAGCAGGTGACCTCCAAGGCGCTGCCGCTCCTCTACCTCAGTTCTGTCGCCCAGGCCGCAGGGCTGGGTGATGGCCCGGCGGTGGATAAACGCATCAACGCCGCCATCCGCCAGGTGCTGACCCGCCAGGCCCCCTCCGGCGCCTTTGGTCTCTGGCGCGCCGACAGCGGCGAGTTCTGGCTGGATGCCTATGCCAGCGATTTCCTCAGCCGCGCCCGTGCCCAAGGCTACGCGGTGCCGCAGCAGGCCTTTGCCCAGGCAATGGACAATCTGCGCAACCGCATCAACTATGCCCCCGACTTCGACAGCGGCGGCGAGGAGATCGCCTATGCCCTCCTGGTGCTGGCCCGTGAGGGCGCGGCCCAGATGGGCGACCTGCGCTACTATGCGGACGTGAAGGGCGACGCCTTTGCCACCCCCCTCGCCGCCGCCCAGCTGGGCGCGGCCCTTGCGGCCTATGGCGATCAGCGCCGCGCCGACCGGATGTTTACCCGCGCCGCGCAGATGATCACCTCTGAGGCTCGAGACGAGGCCCGTCTCTGGCGCGCCGATTTCGGCACGAGGCTGCGTGACACCGCCGGCGTTCTGGCGCTGACGGCAGAGGCCGGATCGGAGGCCGTGGACCGCGCAAGCCTGTCAGCAAGGCTTTCGAACGCCAGCGGTTATCGCTCTACCCAGGAGTCCGCCTGGACCCTGATGGCTGCCCATGCGCTCACGCATAATCCCGAAGATTCCGACCTGCTGGTCAACGGCCAGCCCGTGCAGGGCCCGTTTGTTGAAGCCGCAGACGGTCAGGATACGCCGGAACTGGCCCTGACCGCCGCCAGCGGCCGGACGGCAGAGATCACCCTCACCACGCTCGGCGTGCCAGAGGTCCCGCCCGCCGCGGGCGGCTTCGGCTACACGATCGAGCGCAGCTATTACTCGCTGGAGGGCCAGCCTCTGGATGCGCAGTCTGTCAGCGCAGGCGCGCGCTTCGTGGCAGTCCTGCAGGTGAAGCCGCATGAAAAGACCGGCGCGCGGCTGATGATCAACGACCCGCTGCCTGCGGGGTTCGAGATCGACAACCCCAACTTGCTGCGCTCCGGCGACCTGCGCGACCTTGACTGGCTGAACCCGGCAGAGGCTGAACACGCCGAATTCCGCAGCGACCGCTTCCTGGCGGCGTTGAATGTGCGCGACGCTTCGGCGGTGACGCTGGCCTATGTGGTCCGCGCGGTGACACCGGGCGTGTTCCACCACCCGGCCGCTTCGGTCGAGGACATGTACCGCCCCGCCTACCGCGCCCGCACGGCGGCAGGGCGTGTGGAAGTCAGGTGAGACGCCTGTTCAACAGACCTAAGGGCATTGCCCGTCCGCGGGGGGGCGAGTATCGCCCGCCCGGGGGGGCGGACGGGCGCTGTCCGGCCTATCGGCCAGGCAAGTGGCAAAAATGGAGCGCTTTGGCTCTAGCAGTTCTGATTGCAGTAACGTTCGCCGCCTATCGCGCCTTCGACACCTGGATTGACCGCACAAACCTGCCGCTTACCCTCGCTGAGGTCTCCACCGAAGTCCTCGACCGCAACGGCAAGCTGCTGCGCGCCTACCCCGTGGGCAACGGCCTCTGGCGCCTCGCCGTGCAGCCTGCGGATGTCGACCCGCGCTACCTCGACATGCTCCTGCGCTACGAGGACAAGCGCTTCCGCGCCCATGTCGGCGTTGACCCCATCGCCCTCCTGCGCGCCGCGGGCCAAGCGCTATGGCACGGCAGAACAGTCTCCGGCGGCTCCACCCTCACCATGCAGGTCGCGCGCCTCCTGGAGGACGGCACCACCGGGCGCTGGTCCGGTAAACTGCGCCAGATGCGGGTGGCGCTGGCGCTGGAGCGCCGCCTCAGCAAGGACGAAATACTCACCCTGTACCTGACCCACGCTCCCTATGGCGGTGCGGCAGAGGGTATCCGCGCCGCAACCTACAGCTGGTTCGGCAAGGAGCCGAAGCGCCTGACGCCTGCAGAAGCCGCGCTGCTGGTCGCCCTGCCGCAAAGCCCCGAGCGCCGCCGCCCCGACCGTTTCCCCGAGGCCGCCAACAAGGCCCGCGACCGGGTTCTGGCGCGGATGCAGCGCCAAGGCATCCTCAGCGCAGAACAGGCTGAGGCCGCCCGCCGCACCCCGCTGCCGCACCAAATGGCCGCCTTCCCGCGCCTAGCGCCGCATCTGGCGGACCGCGTGGCAGCCCGGCACCCCGGCCAGCGCCAGCTGCGCCTGACCCTTGACGGCGCGGTGCAGACGCGGATGGAGAGACTTCTGGCAGAGGCCGTCCGCACCAGCCCGCATCTCTCCGCTGCCCTCATTGCCGCTGACCACCAAACGGGTGAGGTGCCGGCTCTTGTTGGCTCGCCCGGCTACTCCGACGCCACACGCCGCGGCTTTGTCGACATGACACAGGCCATCCGCTCGCCAGGCTCCACCCTGAAACCGCTGATCTACGGCCTCGCCTTCGACCAGGGGCTGGCGCATCCCGAAACCCTGATCCACGACGGCCCGGTCAACTTCGCAGGCTATGCGCCGCAGAACTTCGACGGCGAGTTCCGCGGTGACATAACGGTGCGCGAGGCGCTGCAACTGTCGCTCAACATCCCCGTGGTGAAACTCACGCAGGAGCTTGGCCCGGCCCGCGTGATGGCGTCTTTGCGCGCCAGCGGCGCCGGCCCTCAACTGCCCGGCGGTGCCCCGGGCCTGGCGCTGTCGCTTGGCGGGCTCGGCATCAGCCTGAAGGACATGGTGCAGCTTTATGCCGGGCTGGCGGCAGGCGGGCGGGGGCCGAAACTGCGGGTAATGCAGGGCGAGGCGCCGCAGCCCGCAGGCCGCCTGACCTCGCCGGAGGCCGCCTGGCAGGTGGCCGACATCCTGCGCGGGCTGCCGGTGCCCGCAGGCGCGCGGGCAGGCACCATCGCCTATAAGACCGGCACCTCATACGGCCACCGCGATGCCTGGGCGATCGGCTGGGACGGGCGCCATGTGATCGGCGTCTGGATGGGCCGCGCCGACGGCACGCCGGTGCCAGGCATCTTCGGCGGCGACCTCGCCGCGCCGGTGCTGTTTGAGGCCTTCGGCCGCCTGAAACCCGCAGTTGATCCCTTGCCGCCGCCGCCGCCCGCCACGCTGATCGTCAGCTCAGCAGACCTGCCGCCGCCCTTGCAGCGCTTCCGCCCGCGCGATGCGGCCTTCTCTGAACCAGCAGACGCACCGGAGCTGATCTTCCCGCCCGAAGGCGCCCGGCTGATGCTGGAGGGTGCTGACCTCACTCTGAAACTCCGCGGCGGCACCGCGCCGTTTCTGGTGCTAGCAAACGGCCAGCCGGTGATCTCCGGCCAGCGCAGGCGCGAGATCTCCCTGCCCAGCCCCGGCCCCGGCTTCTCCTCGCTGGTGATTGTCGATGGCGCCGGCCGCTCGGACCGGGTTAACCTGCGGATTGATTGATCCCGCAAATTTCCCTGAGGCCCCGTCATGCTGAGACCCTTCCTTGCCGCCTGCACCATTGCCCTCACAGCGCCGGCAGCCATGGCCGCCTGCGCCACAGACGGTGAAATCGCAGCATTTGTGGAGAGCTACCTCGCCAAGACCCCGGCGCAGGCGCTGTCACCCGGCGGCAGCATGCAGGATGCGCTCTGCTCCCAGGCCAAACTCGCCGCCGCGCTGGAGCCGCATATGGGTCCGGTGATCGGCTACAAGGCCGGCCTCACCAGCAAACCCGCGCAGGACCGTTTCGGCGCCACCGAGCCGGTGCGGGGCCTGCTGTTCCAGAACATGATGCTTGAGGACGGCGCTACCCTGGATGCGCCTTGGGGCGCCATCCCAATGGTTGAGGCCGACCTTGTGCTGGTGGTTGCAGATGCAGGCATCAACGGCGCCACAACGCCAGCGGAGGCGCTGGCCCATATCTCCGCCATCCGCCCCTTCATTGAGCTGCCGGACCTGACGCTGGCCAAGGATCAGCCCTTCACTGCGGAAACCATCACCGCGATGGGCGTCGGCACCCGGCTGGGCGTCTTCGGCGCGCCGGTGGCGGTGGAGGACCCGGCAGCAATGGCCCGGATGCTGGAGGAGATGTCGGTCACGATGCGCGATGCGGCGGGCGGCGTTCTGGTTCAGGCGCCGGGCCAGGCGGTGCTGGGCAACCCGGTCAATGCCGCCCTGTGGCTGCGCTCCAAAGGGGTGGAGTTCAAGGCAGGGGATTTGATTTCCGTCGGCTCCTTCGGCCCGCTGTTCCCGCCGCGCGCGGGAAAGGGCGGGGTCAGCGTCACTTATGACGGGCTGCCGGGCAACCCGGTGGTGCAGGTACAGTTCAAGGAGTAATCCGCAGATCGCTGGATAAGGTGTTTCGCTTCGGACAAAGCCCGAAGCGACCCGCGCCGCGTCCTTGGCGCGGCGCCTGGCCCAATTCTCGCGGGTTTTCGCAAGAAACCTGCGAAAGGCGGGAGCGCCCCGGTTGCGGAAGCCGCCTACCGCCGCCCCTCGCGCAGCCATCCCGCGACGAGGAAGAAGGACGCCAGCACCAGCGCCAGCCAGCCGGGCAGCAGCGGGCCTTGGCTGACCGAAAGCGTCTCATAGGCCTCCCGCGGGGTCAGGCCGATCCAGCCGCGCCCCGATGCGGGCCGCCCGGGCCGCACGCTGCGCAAGGACGGCATCCCGTCCGTCAGCCGCAAGACGCCGCCGCGCAGGGGCTCCAGCACCGGCGCCAGCACAGACCCGGTGGCAATGGTTTCCTCGAACTCCTTCGGCGCGGCAGGGCCAAGCCCGACCACCGTGCTCTCTTCGCCTTCCTCCAGCCGGTACAGCCCCGGCTCCGGCCCCTCATAGCGGGTTTCCCACTGCCCCGGCGCGGTCTGGCGCAGCTCCAGCTCAGCTGTCGAGCCGTCGGGGTTGGTCACCGTCACCGGCCCCGCCTGTTCCGCCAGCGTGCGGCGCAGGATGCGCATCCGCTGGCCCGAGGCCTCGGCCCACAGTGCCTCCTCCTCCAGCTCCGGCTCCTTCATCATCCAGTGCGCAAGACGGCGCAGCAGTTCCAGCTGCGGCCCGCCGCCCTCGTACCCGCGGCTCCACAGCCAGGCGTGGTCAGAGGCCAGCAGCGCCACCC
This sequence comes from Leisingera sp. McT4-56, assembly GCF_020514995.1. NCBI lineage: Bacteria > Pseudomonadati > Pseudomonadota > Alphaproteobacteria > Rhodobacterales > Roseobacteraceae > Leisingera > Leisingera sp. McT4-56. The sequence continues at coordinate 26,073 of NZ_JAJALF010000015.1, forward strand.
GGCCCTCGCCCACCCGGTTCAGCACCAGCAGCGGCCGTTCGCCCGCGCCGCTCATCAGCACATGGCCCTCCGGTGCGCGCAGCTCGATCTGGCGCAGCCAGCGGCCCCAGTCCGCAGCCCCCTCCAGACCCGAGGTCACCGGGTGCTGCCTGCCCAGATCCGTCACCGCGGGGCGGTAGGCCTCCTCCAGCACCCGCGCCGAGGGTTCTGCGGGCAGGATCAGCGACAGAGGCGAGCGGTAGATGCTGTCGGCACTTGCAAAATCAGGGCCGGCCGCCACCAGCACCGCACCGCCGCCCATCGCGTAATTGGCCACGTTGTCCAGATAGACCGCAGGCAGGATGCCGCGCCGCTTGTAGCGGTCAAAGATGATCAGGTCGAAGTCCTCGATCTTCTCCAGGAACAGCTCGCGGGTGGGGAAGGCGATCAGCGACAGCTCCTCCACTGGCACCCCGTCCTGCTTCTCCGGCGGCCGAAGAATGGTGAAATGCACCAGGTCCACCGCGCTGTCGGACTTCAACAGGTTGCGCCAGGTGCGCCCGCCCGCATGCGGCTCGCCCGACACCAGCAGCACCCGCAGCCGGTCGCGCACCCCGTTGATCTGCACCAGCGCCTGGTTGTTGCGCGCAGTCAGCTCGCCCGGCTCTTCCGGCACGCTGAACTGGATCACGTTGCGGCCGCCGTGCTGCAGCACGACCGGCAGCTCGAAATCGACGCCCACCGGCAGGGCAAAGCGCTGCGGCGCCTCGCCCCCCACGGAGATGTCCAGATCGGCAAAACCGTCCTGCACCGGCACCGCGCCCTGATCCTCGATCCTCAGCGTCAGCCTGACCGGTTCGCCGATGATGGCAAAGCCGGGGGCGTTTTTCACGATCAGGCGGCGGTCCCAGTCGTCCTCGCGGCCGGTCAGCAGCAGATGCATCGGCGCGGGCAGGCTGACCGGCTGATCAGCGTCATGCACCTGGCCGTCACTCAGGGCAATGATCCCTGCCACCCGCGCCCGCGGCTCATCCGCCAGCGCCTGCGCGACGGCCGCCATCAGCCGCGTGCCTTCGTCGCCCTCGCCATCCGGCACGGTGATCCAGCGCACATCGGTGCCGGGGCGGCCCGCCAGCGCGGCCTTCAATTGGGTGCGGGCGCGGGCCATCTGCTCCGGGCGGTCCCGCAGCTGCTGGCTGGCGGTCTGGTCCTCCGCCACGATCACGATGTCACTAAGGGCCGCGCGGTCCTCGCTCTGATGCACCGGACCTGACAAAGCGGCCAGCAGCACCAGCGCCGCCAAGGCCCGCAAGGCCCAGCCGGACAGCCCCTTCCACAGCCCCAGCAGCAAGGCGGCCAGGGTCACACCTCCCGCGGCCCAGATCACGGGCCAGGGCACCAGCGGGTCGAACAGGATCGTCTGTGTCATCGCGCGCTCCTACTGCCCCAGCCGGTCCAGCAAGGCCGGCACATGCACCTGGTCGGATTTGTAGTTGCCGGTCAGCACATGCATCACCAGGTTGACGCCAAAGCGGAACGCCAGTTCCCGCTGCCGCTCGCCGGCATAGCCGCGCCCGACCGGCAGCAAGGGCCGGCCGTTGCCGTCCACCGCCCAGGCCGCGGCCCAGTCGTTGCCGCCGATCACCACCGGCGTCACCCCGTCGTTCAGATTGCGGAAGGGGATGCCCTCGGCCTGTTCCGCATCCGGCGGCGCCGCCTCGACCCAGACCAGGCCGCGGCTGTGGCGGCCGGGGAAGTCCTGCAGCAGGTAGAACGCACGGGTCAGCACATGGTCCTCCGGCACCACCTCCAGCGGCGGAATGTCCAAGGGCAGCGCAATCTGCTGCAGCCGCCGCGCCGCCGGGCTGGTCGCGCCCGAGGCCGCCAGATCCGCATCGCGGGTGTCAAACAGGATCATGCCGCCCGCCCGCAGATAGGTGTTGAGCTTGCCGTAAGCTTCCGATGAGGGCAGCGGCTGATCGCGGGTGATGGGCCAGTAGAGCAGCGGATAAAAGGCCAGCTCATCGCGTTCCAGATCGACACCCGCCGGGTTGGCCGGCTCCACCGAGGTGCGGAAGAACAGCGTGTCCGACAGCCCGCGCAGGCCCGCGGCGGCGATGCGATCCACCTGCGCGTCCCCTGTCAGCACATGTGCCAGCACCAGTTCCGAAGCCAGTTCTGCAGCCCGCAGATCGGCCTGTGCCTGCTCCCGCGATAGGGCCTCCTGCGCCCGCAGTTCGTGCGGCGCGGCCAGCGCCGCCAGCCCGAGCGACGCTGCCAGCGCCGCGGTGCGGGAACGGCCCAGCAGGCCGGACACCAGAAGCGTGCCCAGCACATCCAGCGCCAGCAGCACCAGCGCCAGCGTCAGGAGCGCGCCGCCCAGCGGCAGCTCCTGCGGCGCGCCATAGCCGCTCACCGCCACCGAGGCTGGCCAGCGCGCCGCCAGCAGTTCATCCTCGGGGCGCAGCACGTTGCGCGCCAGCATCCGCCGCCCGCCGTCATAGACCCCGGGCCGCAGTTCCGGCCCCGCGGGTGCCGCCACCAGGTCCGGGCCCGCCACACCGGGCAGCGTTTCCGCCGCTTCCAGATGGCCGAAACCGTCCAGCACCTCCACCGGTGTCCAGGTGGTGCCTTCCAGATCCTCTGCCTTGGGCTGTGCAGCAGAGGAGGAGACTGCCAGCCGCTCCAGCATCGACACGAACAGGCCCGACAGCGGCAGGCTGCTCCACTCCGCATTGGCGGTCACGTGAAACAGCACCACCTGGCCCTGGCCCAGCGTCTTGCGCGTCACCAGCGGGGTGCCGTCGGCCAGTTCCGCAATCACCCGCTGCGCCAGCTCCGGGTCCGGCTGCGCCACCACCTGCGAGCTGATCGAGACCTCGCCCGGCACCTCCAGCCCGTAGAACGGGGAGCTTTCATCAAAGGGCGCCAGCGTTTTCGGCTCGCCCCAGCTCATGGCGCCGCCGATGCTGCGGCCGCCAATGCGCAGGCGCACCGGCATCAAGGGCTCCTCGCCCGCGCGCGCGGTGTCGCTGGCCGCCAGCCGCGGCCCGGCAAAGCGCAGCAGCAAGCCGCCGTTTTCCACCCATTCAATAACCGCCTCTTCCTGCGTAGGCGCCAGCCGCGCCACATCGGCCAGCACGATCACATCCGGATTGGCCGGCAGCAGGTCCCGCAGTGCGCCTTCCAGCAGCTCCGCCGAGGGCGCCAGCGCCTGGCGCAGGTAGTGCAGCGGCGACAAGAGTGCGAGGCCCTCATCGGCGCTTTCGGAGGAGACCAGCGCCACCTCGCGGCGGCGCAAGCTGTCATCGGTCAGCGCCACCGCGCCCGCCGATTTCACGCCGCTGATTTCAAACCGCGACAGCCGCGCGCGCAGCTCTGCCGGCAGCGACAGCCCGGCAGAGGCACTGCGGGCGCCGTCCGCAAACCGCACCGGCAGCGCGGCCAGGCTGCGCTCGGTGCCGCCCGGATCCTTGCCCTGCGCCACCACGGAGACCTCCTGCGCCGGCCCGCCGCGGCTGCGCTGCACAGTCAGTTCGATCGTGCCGCCGGTATAGCTCGCAGGCATCAGGCCCAGCACCGGCAGGGGCTGTTCAAAAACCTCGATGTCGCCGCGGCGGCTCAGCGCCTCGATCAGCCCTTCGCGGCCCGGGTATTCCAGACCGTCGCTGAACCACACGGTGTCAAAGCTGCCCTCGGCGCTGCCTATCGCCTGCAAAGCTTGCGCCAGTTGCTCCGGCCCCGGCTGCCAGGGCAGGGGCGCCAGCCCGGCCAGCTGCCGCTGCCAGTCGCTGGCGGCGCGGAACTGCAAGGGTTCCGGCGCGCTCAGGCGCAGCACCGCCACCCGGCGCTCTGCCCGCCCGGCTTCCTCCAGCTGCACTTCGGCCTGGGCGCTGGTCTGTTTCCAGCCCGCCGCGCCGCCCCAGCTGGCGTCCATCACGATCAAGAGCGGCCCGCTGCCGCCCGCGTCCTCGGTCGAGGGGTTCAGCACCGGCCCAGCCAGCCCGATGATCGCCGCCGCCACTGCCAGAAGCCGCAGCAAGAGCAGCCACCACGGCGTGCGGTCCGACAGGCTCTCGTCATCCTTCAGCCCCAACAGCAGCGTCACCGCCGGAAACGGCTGGCGCCGCGGCGCTGGCGGGATCGCCCGCAACAGCAGCCACAGCACCGGCAGGGCCAGCAGCCCCAGCAAAAGCCAGGGCGCGGTAAAGCCGATGCCTGCAATCATGGTCATGGCGCGGTCCGCTCCAAAGCGTGGTAAAGCCACATCAGCGCCGCCTGCGCTGCGTCGCCCGTGTGATGCTGCCCGAACCGCCAGCCGGCCTCGCGGCACAGCCGCTCCAGCGCGTCCCGCCGTTCCGCCAGCCGGTCCAGATAGCGCTCCTGCAGGGCAGAGGCCTTCAGTGTTTCATGTGTGACACCGCCTGCGATGCTTTCAAACAGCGTGCGCCCGGAAAAGGGAAAGGCCTCCTCCGCCGGGTCCAGCACCTGCAAGAGCACGCCCCGGACGCCGCGCGCGGCGGCTTTGGACAGCGCCTGCTCCACCGGCTCGAACGGCCCCAGGAAGTCCGAAATGAACAAGGCGCGCGCATGCGGGATCAGCGCGCGGTGGCCGGGCGGGGCGTAATCCTCCGCATCGTCATCCGATAGCGCCTCTGCCAGCCGCAGGATCTGCACGTTGCCGCGCCGCGGCGGCAGGGTGCCGCCGGTGAGGCCCACCCGCTCGCCGCCCTGCACCATCAGCACCGCGGCAGCCAGCCCCAAAAGCCGCGCCCGGTCTGCCTTCTGCGGCAGCTTGGGCGTGGAGGCAAAGCGCATTGAGGCGCCGGTATCGACCCACAGATGCACCGTCTGGGCGATCTGCCACTCCCGTTCGCGCACGTACTGCACGTCGCCCATGGCAGAGCGCCGGTGGTCGATCATCCGGCGGCTGTCGCCGGCCTGCGCCGGCCGGTACTGCCAGAAATCATCGCCGGTTCCGGCCCGGCGGCGGCCATGCTCGCCCATCAGGACAGACCCGGCCAGATGCCGCGCCTGCACCAGCAAGGGGGGCAGGGCGCTGGCCTCGGCCTCCGCCCGGTGCCGCAATCCGCTTGCAGCCTGAGAGGCGGCAGGCCTGGTCACGCGGCGGCCCCGGTCCGGGCCAGTTCGCTCGCGGTTTCCTCGATCAGCGCCGCCAGGCTCTCACCGCGCGCCCGGGCGGCAAAGTTCAGCTGCATCCGGTGGCTCAGCACCGGTTTCGCCATGTCCAGCACGTCCTCCGCATTGGGCGCCAGCCGCCCCTGCAAAAGCGCCCGCGCCCGCACCGCCAGCATCAGGGCCTGCGCCGCCCGCGGACCCGGCCCCCAGGCCACGGTCTGCGCCACATGGTCGGACACGCCGGGCTCTTCGGGGCGGAAGGCGCGCACCAGATCCAGGATCATCTCCACCACCGACTCGCCCACCGGCATCCGCCGCAGCAGGGTCTGCGCTTCGATCAGCTCAGAGGCGGTAAACACCTGATAGGCCTGCGTCTCCTCCACCCCGGTGGTGGCCAGCAGGATGTCCCGCTCGGTTTCGCGGTCGGGGTAATTCACGTCGATCTGCAGCAGGAACCGGTCCAGCTGCGCCTCCGGCAGCGGATAGGTGCCCTCCTGCTCGATCGGGTTCTGGGTCGCCAGCACATGGAACGGCGCGCCCAATGAACGGTCCTCACCGGCCACTGTCACCATCCGCTCCTGCATCGCCTGCAGCAGCGCCGACTGGGTCCTGGGGCTTGCGCGGTTGATCTCGTCCGCCATCAACAGCTGGCAGAACACCGGCCCCGGAACAAACCGGAACGACCGGTGCCCGTCGGCGGCGGTGTCCAGCACCTCGGAGCCCAGAATGTCGGCAGGCATGAGGTCCGGGGTGAACTGGATGCGGTTGCCGTGCAGCCCCATCACCGTGCTCAGCGTCTCCACCAGCCGGGTCTTGCCCAGGCCGGGCAGGCCGATCAGCAGCCCGTGGCCGCCGCACAGCAGAACCGAGAGGGTGAGGTCCACCACCCGCTCCTGCCCGATAAATCGCTTGGTGATCGACGCGCGCGCCTCTTGCAGCTTGGTTTCCAGCGCTTCGATACCGGCCAGCAGATCGTCCGTTTCAGGCATGACATTCCTCGTTTCCCGGATATATGCTGTTACTCTATCGTGCTGACAGGAAATGGCAAAAGCAATGAGCGGACAAAAACCCGTGACCCCCGATGCCGAAGGCATTGCGGCGGCGGCAAAAGCGGCCGGCAAGGGCAGGGGTTTGCCGCCTGTCCACCTGTGGAACCCGCCGTTTTGCGGCGACCTGGACATCCGCATCGCCCGCGACGGCTCCTGGCATTATCTCGGCACGCCCTTCACCCGGTTTGAGCTGGTCAAGCTGTTTGCCTCCATCCTCAAGCTGGAGGACGGCAAATACTATCTGGTGACCCCGGTCGAAAAGGTCGGCATCACGGTCGAGGACGCGCCCTTTGTGGCAGTTGATTTCGACGTGGCAGGGCAGGGGCGCGATCAGGTCATCACCTTCACCACCAATATCGGCGACACCGCCGCAGCCGGCCCGGACCACGTGATCCGGGCAGAGCGCGACCCCGAAAGCGGCGAGCCTGCGCCTTATGTCATGATCCGCGCCGGGCTGGAGGCGCTGATCGACCGCAAGAGCTTCTACCGGCTGGCGGATCTGGGCGAACACTATGACGGCTGGTTCGGCGTCTGGTCCGGCGGCAAGTTCTTCCCGCTGATTCCGTCTGCTGAGCTGGACGGGGAGTAGGCTTTCGAACCTGCGCCACCCGGCCGACAGGCCGGGCAGCCGCTGACTCGCCAGCCACAGCCGGCAGAAACCGGCCGGCTTGCAGTTAACGAAAGTTTAATAGGAAAATGCTGCACTTTTGACGCCTTGGCTGCACCGCTGCGCGGCGGTAGATCATCAGTCAAGAAGGAGAATCCGATGCCCCGCTTCGCGGCCAATATCTCGCTGCTGTTTGCTGAGCTGCCCTATCTCGACCGGTTTCAGGCTGCTGCCGCTGCCGGGTTCGAAGCTGTGGAGATCCTTTACCCTTACGAACTGGCGGCCAAGGAAACCCAGCGCGCGCTGCTGGCGAACGGGCTGCAGCTGCTGCTGATCAACGCGCCGCCGCCGAATTACACCGGCGGCATGCCCGGCTATGCGGCGGTTCCGGAAGGGGGCGACCGCTTCCAGCGCGACATCCGCCGGGTGCTGCGCTACGCCGAGGCGCTGAAGGCCGGCAAGATCCATGTGATGGCGGGCTACGCCAAGGGCGATGCGGCGCAGCAGACCTTTGTCGAGAACCTGCAATGGGCCGCCGACCGCGCGCCGGAGCAGCAGTTCACCATCGAACCGCTGAACAGCGGCGACCAGCCCGGCTATTTCCTCGACGACTACAATCTCGCGATCGAGGTGCTGGATGCGGTGGACCGGCCCAATGTGGGCCTGCAGTACGACGCCTACCACGCGCAGATGATCCACGGCGACGCGCTCAAGGTCTGGGAGACCTTCGGCCCCCGCGCCGTGCATGTGCAGATCGGCGCCGCGCCGGGCCGCTGCGAGCCGGGCACCGGGCCGGTGGATTTCCAAAGACTGTTCGACGCCATCGACGCCAGCGGCTATGACGGCTGGGTCAGTGCCGAATACACCCCCTCGACCCGGCGCACCGAGGACAGCCTGGGCTGGATGGGCTGACCGCGCGGCCAGGCTGCGCAGACACCTGTGCAGCGGTGCAGATTGTTTCATATTCGGCGCACCGCATATCTCCTGCAGCACCCCGCCGCCAAGGAGACCGCCATGATACCCGCCCGTTTTGCCCCGCTTCTGTCCGGTTTCCTGATGTCGCTGATGATGTCCTCGATCGTGTCGGGCATCTCCACCCTGCGGGCAGTTGGCGCGGAGGATGGCCTTGCCGCCGCCTGGCTGACCGCCTGGGCCTACAGCTGGCCGGTGGCCTTCCCGGTTGTCCTGGTGGTGGCGCCGCTGGTGCGCCGCATCGTGGCCGCCGCCATCCGCACACCGGATGCGGCATGATGCCCGCGGGAGCAAGACAAACACATTCAGTAATTGAAATGTGACACTTGGCGGGGCATAAGGCGCAGGACCAGTGAAAGGATGCCGCCGATGCTGCCCGCCCGATTTGCCCCTGTTCTGTTCAGCCTGATCCTGTCGGGGCTGATGTCCTTCATCGTGACCGGTGTTGCGACCTGGAAGGCGCTGGGCTTCGGCACGGGCTTCGGCGGTGCCTGGATGCAGGCCTGGAGCTTGAGCTGGCCGATCGCCTTTGCCGTCGCCTTCACCGCAGCACCGCTGGTACGCAGGCTGGTGGCGAAACTGGTCAAGCAGCCCGCCGGAGGCTGAGGCCGGGCGCACCGGCGCACGGGGGCTCTCCCGCCCGCCGCAATCTGCATCAAAGATGCAGCAGCGCCCGTTGGGCACGGCGCCGCTGGCGCGGCGCAAAGAGATTTTGCTGAGAAGCCCCTAAGGGCAGGACTGCCCTTGAGGGGCGCTGCCGATTGTTTTCAGGTCGGGCCGCTTCAAGGGCAAGCCGCGCGGGACGCGCGGAGGCTGCGCCTCCCTTGACCCGGTGAGGGGAGGGCGCGGCAAGATCCGCGCCGCGGTAGCGGCGCCCAGCCCAACCGGATGAGATCGCAAGATCGAAGCCGGGCGGGAGCGCCCCGCCGGCTCCGCGGGGCGGCTCTTAGTGCGCTTCGGCCCAGTTCAAACCGCGGCCTGCGTCCACCACCAGCTTCACGTCCAGATGCACCGCCGGATCGGCGGCGTTTTCCATCACCTGGCGGGCGGCGGCGATGGTCTCCTCCACTGCCGCTTTCGGCACTTCGAACAGCAGTTCGTCGTGCACCTGCAGCAGCATCCGCGCGGGCAGATGGGCAATCGCCTCCGGCATCCGGATCATCGCGCGGCGGATCACGTCGGCAGCGGTGCCCTGGATCGGCGCGTTGATCGCCGCGCGTTTGGCAAAGCCCGCCTTCGGCCCCTTGGCGTTGATCTCCGCGGTGTGGATCTTGCGCCCGAACAGGGTCTGCACATATCCGTGCTCCTTGGCGAAGTCCACGGTGCGGTCCATGTATTTGCGGATTCCCGGGAAGCGCTCGAAATAGCGGTCGATGAATCCCTGCGCGTCCTTGCGCGGAATGCGCAGGTTGCGCGCAAGGCCAAAGCCGGAAATGCCGTAGATCACACCGAAGTTGATTGCCTTGGCCTGGCGGCGGATCTCCGGTGTCATCTCCTCCAGCGGCACCTCGAACATCTCCGACGCGGTCATCGCGTGGATGTCCTGCCCTTCGGCAAAAGCCTGTTTCAGCGTGTCGATCCCGGCCATGTGGGCCAGAATGCGCAGCTCGATCTGGCTGTAGTCGAGCGACAAGAGCACATTGCCCTCTTCCGCCACAAAGGCCTCGCGGATGCGGCGGCCTTCCTCGGTGCGCACCGGAATGTTCTGGAGGTTCGGATCGGTGGAGGCCATGCGCCCGGTGCTGGCCCCGGTCTGGGCATAAGACGTGTGCACCCGGCCGGTGTCGGGATTGATATGGTCCTGCAGCGCATCGGTATAGGTCGACTTCAGCTTGGACAGCTGCCGCCAGTCCAGCACCCGCTTCGGCAGGTCATGCTCGGTCGCCAGATCCTCCAGGATATCGGCGCCGGTGGAGTACTTCCCGTTTTTGCCGCGCTTGCCGCCTTCCAATCCCATCTTGTCGAACAAGATCTCGCCCAGCTGCGCTGGTGAGCCGACGTTGAACGTTTCCCCCGCCAGCTCATGGATCTCGGCTTCCAGCCCCGCCATTTTTTGCGCAAACGCATTCGACATGCGCGAGAGCGTATCGCGGTCCACCTTGATGCCGTTGCGCTCCATATCCGCCAGCACCGGCACCAGCGGCCGCTCCAGCGTCTCATAGACCGTGGTGACCCGTTCCTGATGCAGCTGCGGTTTGAACAGCTGCCACAGGCGCAGGGTGATGTCGGCATCCTCGGCGGCATAAGGCACCGCGTCGTCAATCGGCACCCGGTCAAAGGTGATCGCCGATTTACCGGAGCCCAGGAGCGGCTTGATCGGGATCGGCGTGTGATCCAGGTAGCGTTCCGACAGCGTGTCCATGCCATGCCCGTGCATGCCTGCGTGCAGCGCATAGGACATCAGCATGGTGTCGTCGACCGGCGCCACATCCACCCCGTAGCGGTGCAGGATCTTGGCGTCGTATTTCATGTTCTGGCCGATTTTCATGATCGCCGGATCTTCCAGAACCGGCTTCAGCATCGCGACCGCGTCCTCCAGCGGCATTTGCCCCTCGGACAGGCCCTCGCCGCCAAACAGATCATCGCCCCCGGCCTTGTGCGCCAGCGGGATATAGCAGGCCTCGCCCGCCTCCACACACAGCGAGATGCCGACCAGGTCCACCACCATCTCATCCAGGCCGGTGGTCTCGGTATCTACCGCCACCCAGCCGCGCTCGCGGATGCGGTCGACCCAGACCTGAAGCGCCGCGGCATCGCGGACGCATTCGTATTTTTCCTTGTCAAACGGCACCACTGCCGGCGCCGCCGCACTGGACGCTGCCGCTGCGGCGGGGGCTTCCGGAATGGCCGGCGCCTCCATGCCCAGCTGATCGGCCATGCGCTTGGAGAGCGTGCGGAACTCCATTTCGCTGAGGAACGTCAGCAGCGTTTCCGCGTCCGGCTCCTTCACCTCCAGATCGTCCAGGGTGAAGTCCAGCTCCATGTTGCAATCGAGCTGCACCAGCCTTTTCGACAGCTCGATCTGGTCTCGCTTCTCGATCAGCGTCTGGCGGCGCTTGGGCTGCTTGATCTCCTCAGCCCGGTCCAGCAGTTCCTCCAGCGAACCGAATTCATTGATCAGCAGCGCCGCGGTCTTGATGCCGATGCCCGGCGCGCCCGGCACGTTGTCGACGCTGTCGCCGGCCAAAGCCTGCACATCCACCACCCGGTCAGGACCAACGCCGAACTTCTCCACCACGCCGTCGCTGTCGATCCGCTTGTTCTTCATTGCGTCCAGCATCTCGACACCGCCGCCGACCAGCTGCATCAGGTCCTTGTCCGAGGAGATGATGGTCACCCGGCCGCCGGCATCCCGCGCCTGATGCGCCAACGTTGCGATGATGTCGTCGGCCTCAAAGCCTTCGATTTCCTTGCAGGCGATGTTGAACGCGCGGGTCGCCTCGCGGGTCAGCGGGAACTGCGGCACCAGATCCTCCGGCGCAGGCGGGCGGTTGGCCTTGTACTGATCATACATCTCGTTGCGGAACGACTTGCCGGAATAGTCGAAAATCACAGCCACATGGGTCGGCGCATCCGGGCCCTTGTTGTCCTCCACCTGCTTGAACAGCATGTTGCAGAAGCCGGCGACAGCGCCGATCGGCAGCCCGTCGGACTTGCGGGTCAGGGGCGGCAGCGCGTGATAGGCGCGGAAGATGAAGGCCGAGCCGTCGATCAGATGCAGATGGCAGCCCTTGCCGAATTGTGTCCCGCTCATGTGCGCCGCGCTCCCGTTGGAAATCCGTTCGTGTTCTGTTTCCCGGTTATCGGTGATCCGGGCAGGAAGGGCAATTGGAGTTTCGAACGGCTGGCAGGACCGCGCAACGCGCCGCCTCCCTCAGCAGTCAGGGGGCACGGCGGCCCGTTGCGCACCAGGCTTTTTCACCGCGGCCGCCGTGCGCCGCACCGGTTCAGCGCAGGCTGAATGCGCACCGGTCGCTGTGCCAGGCCAGCCGGGTCTTCTGGGCGATGAGGTCCAGGCGCTTGTGCAGGGACCGGTCGTTCAGGGAGCGGGACAGCGAGCGCAGCGGCACCACGTTCCTTTCACCGTAGCCGTCGATCAGGAAAAACGCCTTAACCCCGCCGCGGTGGCCATAGACGATGTTCTTGTTGTGGATGTCGCGGGCGACAATCTGCAAATCGAACAGCTTCCTGGCAAAGACATTCAGATCCTCCAGCACCGCATCGTTCATCCCGCCAGATTTTCTGAGTTGCTGCAGATGCGGGGCGAGATTGCCGTCCGGACCGGAAATGCGCTCGACGGCAACACCCGGGCCGCGGTCCGTCTGCACCACTCCCAGGCACCTGGCAAGCGGAGAGCCCGGGATATCCTCGCCGAGCTTGAGGGCCGCCATCAGCTCGCATTCGATCTCTTTCAGGGTGTTGCGGTGTATGGTGTCCGGAAACAGATGCCGGACAAGCCGCTTGCCCAGCGAATAGTCATGCTGGGGATTCTGCAGCGTGGCGACCTTGATCAGCAGGTCCGGCTGCCCGGGAAACGCATAAACGCTGCGGACCCGCCCCGTGGCCAGCGGCTCCAGACCTGATAGCGAGACAACTTCCGCTGCAAACAACTTTAACTCTCCTGTGGACACGGGCGGGCCAAGAACAACTCCGCATAGAGCAGGCCTCCGGGTGCGGTGGGCCGGGGTTGTTCAAACCCGTTTGTAACGGTTTTGTAAAGGCGTGAACCGCACCGGCAAAGCAGCGCACTGGTGTTTTGAAGTCATGTGATCCGCGCTCCGGCGCCGGAAGCGCCAGGCAGGCCGCGGATGATGCCGCTCAGAACACCCCCATCGCCAGACCTGCCCCCAGGGCCAGACCCAGCTCGCGGCAGGCCTCCAGCTGATCCTGGGGGATCACCTTCTGCGCCAGAATGGCCTCGGGCGTCTGCGCATGGGTGCAGATGATCAGCGGCGCCTGCACCTCTTTCAGGCGCCAGCCGGTGGCGATCCGGGCGCATTGCCGCGCCGCGTTCTCCCCGTCCGACCCGGCGCAGACCATCTGGGCATAGGGCCGCCCCTCGATCTTTCCCAGCACCGGGTAATAACAGCGGTCAAAGAAGTCTTTCATCTGGCCGGACAGCGCCGCCAGGTTTTCCGGGGCGCAGAACAGATAGCCGCTTGCGGCCAGCAGATCCTCCGGCCCGGCTTCTTCGGCCCGTTTCAGGACGGTTTCAATTTCGCTGCGCGCCGCTGCCTGCGCGGCCTCCGCCATCTGGCGGCTGCCGCCGGTGCGGCTGTGGTAGACGATCAGAAGCTGTGCCATCAGCGGCAGCTTACGCAGCCGGCGCAATGGCGGAAAGCCCGGATCACTCCGCCGCCTTGGCCGCGTCCTCGTAGATGTATTTGCAGTCGCAATAGGGGCATTCCACAAAGCCTTCGGCCTCGGGGATCTGCAGATAGACCCGCGGATGCCCCAGCGCGCCTTCGCTGCCGTCGCACGCAACCTTGCGGCTGTTCACAATCTTGGTTTCCGGCGCTTCGGTGCTCATGGCTGGCGGTCCTTTCGGTTTTCGGCTAGGCGCTTTTATGAGCCAAGGAAAAACCGGGGGCAAGAGCGGCGATGAGTGCTGATGCAATCCAGATCAAAGCTTTGCGCAAAATCTACAGGGGCGGCAAAGGCCAGCCGGAGAAACACGCGCTCAAGGGCGTTGACCTGACGGTGCCGCGCGGCTCCGTCTTCGGCCTTCTGGGTCCGAACGGCGCGGGCAAATCCACCCTGATCAACATCCTGGCGGGGCTGGTGCGCAAGACCTCCGGCAGCGTCTCGATCTGGGGTTTCGACCAGGACGCAAACCCGCGCCAGAGCCGCGCCGCCATCGGGGTGATGCCGCAGGAGCTGAACCTGGATCCCTTCTTCACCCCGCGCGGCGCGCTGGAGGTGCAGGCCGGCCTCTACGGCGTGCCCAAACACGAGCGCCACAGCGACGAGATCCTGCGGATGATCGGGCTCACGGACAAGGCAGAGGCCTATGCCCGCACCCTGTCAGGCGGCATGCGGCGGCGCCTGCTTCTGGGCAAGGCGCTGGTGCATCACCCCTCGGTGCTGGTGCTGGACGAACCCACCGCGGGCGTCGACATCGAGCTGCGCCAGATGCTGTGGGAGAACATCCGCAAACTGAACGCGCAGGGCATGACCATCATCCTCACCACCCACTACCTGGAGGAAGCCGAGGAGATGTGCGACGAGATCGCCATCATCAACCAGGGCGAGGTGGTGGCGCGGGATACCAAGGCGCGCCTGCTGGGCCGGCTTGATGCCAAGACCATGGTGGTGCAGCCCGCGGTGCCGGTGACGGCGCTGCCGCAGGGCGACGGCATCGAGGCCGAGCTGCGCGAAGACGGCGCCGTCTGCTTGCGCTACCGCAGCCAGGCCACCAGCGCCGAAGACGTGCTGGCCGCGGTCCACGCCGCCGGAATTTCGATCCGCGACGTGAAGACCGAGGAAGCCGATCTGGAAGATGTGTTCCTGTCGCTGACCAAGGCGGGGTGAGGGGGCGGCCTCTGCCTGGTGAACAAGTTGCGGGAATAACGCAGGGCAGGTCATGGATGTCTGTGCCACCCATGACCTGTCTGCACCTAAAAAGCAGCCGATTGTAGATTTAAGAACCGGCCAGCTCAGCGGCAGTATCAGCAAAAACCCCCTCAAAGTCGGTCGCTTCACGCTCAGTTTGGCCGCCGTGCTTGAGAAACGCCGCGATGATTGCTTGGGTTTTGTCCTCTCTGGCCCGCTCCAGGAAGTGGCGAAGCTCGAGCTCTGCGCCTGCGGCTTCATCCCTGACGGATACTGCAACAATCTCCTTGTACATCACGATGTCTCGCAGTTCCAAATTCCGGACCGCACCAAGTACTCCTTCGAGGAATGTCTCCATCTCTGCCTTGGGCACAAATTTGGTGATGACATTCAACGCTTCTGCTTCTTCGGAAGTGAGATCTGCACCTGTCAGCAGAGCCTGGAGCGCTTTGTTTTTCCCCATACGACGGGCGAACTGCACGGCCCCTTGCCCGCCAGTCGGAATGTTGACGCCAATTTCCGGCTGGGCGAAGGCTGCGTTTTCAGTGCCGTAGGCGAAATCGCAGGCCATGATGAACTCGTTGCCGCCTCCGCGTGCGATCCCGTCCACAACGGCAATGGACACCTGCTTCATGGCCTTGATGTTGTTGATCATATGGCTGAATTCGATGATCCCTGCCTGGCCGCCGGGGGTGCCGTTGATCGTGTTCAGGTCGAGATGAGCAACGAAGAAATGCGGGTTTGCTGACTTGAAGACTACCGCCTTCGTTTCCCGATCATCCTTCAGCGACAAGATGAATGCATTCATCTCATTGATGACGTCAACCGACCAGATATTGGCTGGCGGGTTGTCGATGACCACCGATGCCACACCGCCTTGCGTCTTGATATGCAGCTTGCTCATTTTGAGGCTCCTGAGTGTTCTTCTATTGACTTGTTAAGTTGCCGGCTTCCGCCGCGTCTCCTTGGCTGACGGGTCCGGCGTGCTTACACATAGGTAGATCTATACAGTTGTAAAGTCTTTTGCTTTACGACTGTGATATATTGATATTCGAGAGTAGGAGGAATATCTGCATAAACGGCTGAAAAGCCGGGCTAACTGCCCGAAAATAATAAGCATGGAGTTCTTGATGGCGGCGCCCCGGAATCGTCTGGCAGATGTAAGTGAGCGAGCGCAGGCGAAAGTCGGCAAGTTTGCCAACCGTCAAGCCGAGCTCGCCGATGCTGCGCTGACAACGCTTGCTGAACTGGGATATGCCCGGACTTCCTTGCGGGATATCGCGGAAAACACAGAGTTCTCGCATGGGGTGCTGCGTTACTACTTCAGCGACAAGAATGACCTGATCATCCAGTGCATCCGGCAGTACAAGTCAGTGTGCGTGCGCCGCTATGATCTGGCTACAGAGCAGGCCGAAACACCGGACGGTCTTGTTGACGCCTTTATTGAAAAGCTCACCGAAACGCTTCTGAAAGAAACCAAACTGCACCGCCTTTGGTACGATCTTCGTTCGCAGGCGTTGTTTGACGACGTTCTTCAGGAAGATGTGCAGCAAATCGACCGTGACTTGGAGGACATGATCTGGCGGATTGTCGAGCGCTATGCGCTTCTGAAGAACTGTTCTCCAACCCTCTCATCGCGGGCGACTTACGCGGCTATTGATGGTCTTTTCCAAGAAGCACTGGCACGCGTTCTTTCCGGCGATGATAAAGGCGTTGAAGACCTGGAGAGAGAATTGAGACAGTTGCTTCCAGTCATTGTTGAGGCCAGCGCGTAAGGCGCAGCGACTACCTTTTGACCTGCAGAAAAAGACCCAATGTTACGGGTGGAACCTGTCTTTCTTTGGCAATTGTTTGTGACGTCCGGGTTGTGCCAGGAACCCATGTCGAAGTCGCAACCAGGATCTCCTGACTAGGGTGATTAGCCCGCCAGAGGACCTGCTGCGCTAGCGATACGAACCACCTAGGCAATAACGGCTATGGGCTCAGTCCTGCCGTTGGCGGACAGAGTGAGACACCGCAGCCACCGCCCGCGCTCCTTTCCTCACCCCCGGTCGATCCGCGCCTGATAGCAGTTGTTGCGCGACGACCGGATGTGGATGTAGTCTACCCGCTCATCGGCAAAGATCGCCGCGGCCCGCCCCATCATCTCCGCCTGCGGGATGACAATGCCGGTGCCGTAAACGATCCGGTGATCGGCGCTGTAGCCCTTGATCAGGTAATCGGGGGAGCCTTTCAGAACCTCCGGCACCGCCTCGCCCTCATGCCGCGCGCAATGATCGGCGCACAGGAAAATGGGCCCGGTCTCGGCATAGGGCTGGGCCTCGGGGAAGGGGCGGTGCGCCAGGATCAGCATCTCCTGGCCTTCGGGGATGTATTGCAGGCAGTGGCGGCAGGGGTTGCCACCGCCGTCCGACACCGTGCGCTCCGGCATCTGGCCATGGGCGTCAGGGCCGCCCTCCTGCAGGGCGCGGACAATCTCGGTGGGCAGGGCGGTGATCTTGGTCATGTGTTTCTCCTTTGCTGCCAGCACCCTGCCCGATCCGCCCCGCCGCAATCGACCCGGATCTTGCGCATCCTGCAGAGAGCCGGAGCAAATCTCTCCCGCCCGCCGTGCAGGCATTGAAATGCCCTGCGGCGGTTGGGCGTGGCGCCGCAGTCCAGCAGGACTCCACATGAGAACAAAAGGGGAATATCATGCGGGGCATGTTTGCCGAATTCGCCTGCCTTTCGAACTTCACCTTCCTCACCGGGGCCTCCCACCCGGAGGAATATGCCGCCCGCGCGCTGGAGCTGGGGCTCGGCGCTTTTGCCGTTGCGGACGAGAACTCGGTGGCGGGCATCGTGCGCGCCCATGCGGAATGCCGCGACATTGCCCGCCGGGTGCGGGAGCGGCAGGCCTGGGACCGGCAGAACTCCCCCATCGGCCCGCCGCGCCCCAAAGGTATTCCGCAGCCGCGCTCCTTCCCGGTCTATGAAACCGTGCGGCTGATCCCGGCGGCGCGGCTCATGTTCACCGACGCGCCGGACGTCATTGCCCTGCCGCAGACCCGCGCGGGCTGGGGCAGCCTGACCCGGCTTTTGTCCACCGGGCGGCTCAGGGCTCAGAAGGGCAGTTGCACCCTGCATCTCTCGGACCTCCTGGAATTTGCTGACGGTCTCCACCTGCTCCTGCTGCCTCAGGCGCAGCATCTGCCCGGCGGCGCGGATGGGTGGGCGCCGCATAGGGACGCGCTGACGCGCCGCTTTGGCAGCCGCATGCACCTGATGATGGCGCCCGCCTATGACGGCGGCGACCGCGCGCGCTTTGCCCAAATGGCAGACCTCGCCGCCCGTCTGAACCTGCCCCCCTTGGCCAGCGCCGCGCCGCGGATGCACCACGGCAGCCGCCGCCGCCTGGGCGATGTGCTGAGTGCCATCCGGCTGCGCTGCAAGGTGGAGGATCTGGGCCGCGCTGCCATGGCCAATGGCGAGCAGCGCCTGCGGTCCGAGGCAGAAATGCGCCGCCTGTTCCGTGGCTATGAACACGCGGTGGACAATGCCGCCCGGCTGGCGGAGCAGCTCAGCTTCTCGCTGGATGAGCTGCGCTATGATTACCCGGACGAGGGCAGCGAACAGGAAACCCCGCCCCAGCGGCTGCGGCGGCTGGCGGAGGAGGGCCTCAGCTGGCGCTATCCCGGCGGCGCGCCACAGCGGGTGCGCGCCCTGCTGGAGCATGAACTCGCCCTGATCGCCAAGCTGAAATACGACCCCTATTTCCTCACCGTGCGCGACATCGTCGCCTTTGCCCGCTCCCGCGGCATCCTCTGCCAGGGCCGCGGCTCGGCGGCAAACTCGGTGGTCTGCTACTGCCTGGGCGTCACCTCCGTCAGCCCGGAACTGGGCACCATGGTGTTCGAGCGCTTCGTCTCCGAGGCCCGCGACGAGCCGCCCGACATCGACGTGGATTTCGAGCATGAGCGGCGCGAGGAGGTGATCCAGTGGATCTATGAGCGCTACGGCCGCCACCGCGCAGGGCTCTGCGCCACGGTGATCCACTACCGCGGCAAGCGCGCGATCCGCGAGGTGGGCCGCGCCATGGGCCTCACGGAGGACACCATCTCCGCCATGTCCTCGCAGCTTTGGGGCTTCTTCAGCGCCAAGGGCGTCGAGGCGGAGCGGATGCGCGAGATCGGGCTGGACCCCGCGAGCCGCCGCCTGCAGCTGACGATGGAGCTGGTGGAGCAGATCATCGGCTTCCCGCGCCACCTGAGCCAGCATGTGGGCGGCTTCATCATCACGCAAGGGCGGCTGGACGAACTGGTGCCCATTGAAAATGCCACCATGGAGGGGCGCACGGTGATCTGCTGGGACAAGGACGACATCGACACGCTGGGCATCCTCAAGGTCGATGTGCTGTCTCTGGGCATGCTCACCTGCATCCGCAAGGCGTTCGGCCTGATGCAGCAGCACCACCAGCTGGACTACAGCCTCGCCACCCTGCCGCCGGAGGACCCGGCGGTCTACAACATGCTGTGCCGCGCCGACAGCATCGGGGTGTTCCAGGTCGAAAGCCGGGCGCAGATGAACTTTCTGCCGCGGATGCGGCCGCGCTGCTTCTATGATCTGGTGATCGAGGTCGCCATCGTCCGCCCCGGCCCGATCCAGGGCGACATGGTGCACCCCTATATCCGCCGCAGGAACGGCGAGGAGCCGATGCATTTCCCCTCCGACGCGCTGGGCGAGGTGCTGGGCAAGACCCTCGGCGTGCCGCTGTTTCAGGAGCAGGCGATGCAGATCGCCATCGTCGGCGCCGGTTTCACGCCGGAACAGGCCGACCGGCTGCGGCGGTCCCTGGCGACCTTCAAGAAACACGGCAACGTCAGCGAGTTTCGCAGCCTGTTCCTGCGCGGCATGGCCAAGAACGGCTATGATCAGGAGTTTTCCGAGCGCTGCTTTTCCCAGATCGAGGGCTTCGGCTCCTACGGCTTCCCCGAAAGCCATGCCGCCAGTTTCGCGCTCTTGGTCTATGCGTCGGCCTGGATCAAGTGCCACCACCCGGGCATCTTTGCCTGCGCGCTGCTGAATTCGCAGCCGATGGGGTTCTACGCGCCCGCCCAGATCGTCCGCGATGCCCGCGAACACGGGGTGGAGGTGCGCCCGGTCTGCATCAACAACTCCTACTGGGACAACGTGATGGAGCCTGACGGCCACGGCGGGCTGGCGCTGCGGCTGGGGTTCCGGCAGGTGAAGGGGTTGCGCGACGAGGACGCCGCCTGGCTGACCGCCGCGCGCGGCAACGGCTATCACGAGGTGGAGGATGTCTGGCGCAAGGCCGGCATCTCGCCGCCGGTGATCGAGCGGCTGGCCGAGGCTGATGCCTTTGCCGCCCTTGGGCTGAACCGGCGCGAGGCCTTGTGGGCCGCCAAGGCGATCACCGCCCGCAAACCCCTGCCGCTGTTTGCCCGCGAGCTGGAGGGCGAGGGGATTTATGAGCCGGAGGCGGACCTGCCGCAGATGGGCCTGGGCGAGGAGGTGGTAGAGGATTACGTCGCCATGCGCCTGTCCTTGCGGGCGCATCCGGTGGCGCTGATCCGGCATCTGCTGACGCCGCAGACCCCCGGCGGCGGCGCAGAGGGCGGGCCGGGGAAGTGAGTATTTGGAAAAGATGAAGCGGGAATGCTATTTGATACCTTGGTACCTTGATAACATATAAGACTCCTCATATATCACCCTCTGAAAGGAGGGTGCGATGACATCTGTAACCCGTGTTCAAACCGGCCTGCGTCTGGAGGCGCGGCTGCTGAAAACCATGAAGGCGCTGGCGGAATACCTGGATATCTCGGTGGCGGAGCTGGTCGAGGGCATGGCGCTGCACGCTTTTGAAGGCAAGGCGCCATTCTCTGATGAGACCCTTGGCAAGATCGAGGCGCTGCGGGCCGTCTACGGGCTGGACCTGACCGCCGCCGACAGCCACAGCCTGACGGAGGATCCGCAATGAACGAACGCACCGACTATGCCGTGATGGCAGAAGAGCTGGCTGCAGGCAGCTTGCAGCCGCAGGGGTTCAGCCACCGGGCGCATCTGGGGACGGCCTATGAAATCCTCTGCCGCCACGAGGTGTTCGAGGGCATGGCCATCTACGCCCGCGGCCTGCGCCGGCTGACCGAGGCTGCCGGGGTGCCGGAGAAGTTCAACGCCACGGTGACGCTCGCGTTCCTGAGCCTGACGGCAGAGCGGATGGCGCAGGGCGATTATCCGGACACGGACGCTTTCCTGGACAGCAATGCCGACCTGCTGCAGCCCGGTGTTCTGCGCCGGTACTTCCCGGCAGAGACGCTGGCCAGCGACCTGGCGCGGCGGGTGCCGGTGCTGGCGCCGCGGAACGCCGGCGGCAGCGCTGCGGCGCCGGGCGGGGCTTGAGTATTTCGGGAAAGATGAAGGCGCTTGCCGGGGCTTGCTGCCGCCAAGCGGCCTGATAACGCCAACTGTGGCAGGAAAGCCGGTTCACCCCGGCGCGGCAAGGCGTTAGAAGGCTTGCGAAGCTTTCCTTGCCCCGGAGATGATCCATGACCGCACCCAAACCCGTTGTCCTGTGCATTCTTGACGGCTGGGGCAGCGGCGAGCCTGGCAAGGCAAACGCGCCCTACCTGGCGCAGACACCAACCTTTGATGCGATCATGGCCAAAGGGCCGGCGGCAAAACTGATCACCCACGGGCCCGATGTGGGGCTGCCGACCGGGCAGATGGGCAACTCCGAGGTGGGGCACACCAATATCGGCGCGGGCCGGGTGGTGGCGATGGACCTGGGCCAGATCGACCTGGCGATCGAGGACGGGTCGTTCTTTGAAAACGAAGCGCTGCAGGCGTTTATTGCCAAGCTGAAGGACAGCGGCGGCGCGGCGCATCTGATGGGGCTGGTCTCCGACGGCGGCGTGCACGGCCATATCAACCACATCCTGGCGGCGGCCAAGGCGATCACGGATGCGGGGGTCCCCGTCTGGCTGCATGCCATCACCGACGGCCGCGACGTGGCGCCGAAATCGGCCTTCCGCCATTTCCGCCGGCTGGAGGAGCGGCTGCCCGAAGGCGTCCGCATCGCCACCGTCACCGGGCGCTATTTCGCGATGGACCGCGACAACCGCTGGGGCCGCGTGGCTGAGGCCTATGACGCGATGATCCATGCCAAGGGGCGCCCCGGGCAGACGGCCCACGGTGCGGTGGACCATGCCTACAACCAATCGGAAACCGATGAGTTCATCGGCGCCACCGTGCTAGAGGGCTATGAAGGGGTGAAGGACGGCGACGGGTTCTTCTGCCTCAACTTCCGCGCCGACCGCGCGCGGGAGATTCTGCGCGCCATCGGCGAACCGGGCTTTGCCGAGTTTGACACCGGCGAGCGGCCCAAGCTGGCAGGGCTGTTGGGCATGGTGGAATATTCCGATGCCCATAACGATTACATGACCACCGCCTATCCCAAGGCGGCAATCGTCAACACGCTGGGCGCCTGGGTCGCCAAGCAGGGCAAGACCCAGTTCCGCCTGGCCGAGACCGAGAAATACCCGCATGTGACCTTCTTCCTCAATGGCGGCAAGGAAGAGCCGGAGGAGGGCGAGGACCGCTATATGCCGAAGTCGCCCAACGTGGCGACCTATGATTTGCAGCCGGAGATGTCGGCGCCGGAGGTGACGGAGAAATTCGTCGAGGCGATTGAGGCGGGCTATGACCTCATTGTGACCAATTACGCCAACCCGGACATGGTCGGCCACACCGGCGATCTGAAGGCGGCGATCCGCGCCTGCGAGGCGGTGGACCAGGGGCTGGCCAAGGTGGTTGCCGCGCTGGAGAAGGCGGGCGGCGCGATGATCGTCACCGCCGACCACGGCAACTGCGAGGTGATGGTGGATCCGGAAACCGGCGGCGCCCATACCGCCCATACGCTGAACCTGGTGCCGGTGGCGCTGGTCGGCGGGCCGGAGGGCGCGGCACTGCGCGACGGCCGTCTGGCCGACTTGGCGCCCACGATCCTGCAGCTGATGGGGCTGGAGAAACCGGCCGAGATGACCGGGGAGAGCCTGCTGTCATGATCCGGCGCGCGGGCCTGATGCTGCTGGCCGTGCTGGCTGCGCCCGTGCAGGCGGCGGACCCGGCCGGGGCCGCGCGGGATGCGGCAGAGCAGCTTGAGCTGGCCTCGGTCCAGCTGCAGGAGGCCGCCAGCTCCCGCGACCGGGTGAAGGCGCTGACCTCCACCGTGCAGGCCTATGAGGCGGGGCTGGCCGCGATGCGCGACGGCTTGCGCCGGGTGGCGCGGCGCGAAGGGCAGCTGAGCGCGCAGCTGGCGGCGCGGCAGGAGGAGGTCTCGGGCCTTCTGGGCATCATCCAGACGATTGAAACCTCGCCGCCGCCGGTCCTGATGGTGCATCCCTCCGGGCCGCTGGGCGCGGCGCGTTCGGCGATGATGCTGGCAGAGGTGACGCCGGCGCTGCAGGCCAAGGCGCAATCCCTGAAGGCGGATCTGGACGAGGTGCAGGGCCTGCGCCTGCTGCAGCAGAATGCGGCCAAGACGCTGGAGGAGGGGCTGTCGGGCGTGCAAAGCGCGCGGGTGCAGCTGTCGACCGCAATCGCCGACCGCACCACCCTGCCGAAACGCTTCACCGAGGACCCGGTGCGCACCGCCATCCTGATCTCCTCGACCGAGACGCTGTCGGGTTTTGCCGACGGGCTGGCCGAGATTGCCGGCGGCGAGATCGCCGCCAGCGAGGCGGACATCAGCGCCCTGCGCGGCAGCCTGCCGCTGCCGGTCGAGGGGCTGGTGCTGCGCGGCTACGGCGAGCGCGATGCCGCGGGCATCGCCCGCCCCGGCCTGCTGATCGCCGCCCGCCCGCGGGCGCTGGTCACGGCGCCCGCTGCCGCCACCATCCGCTACCGCGGGCCGCTTCTGGATCTGGGCAACGTGGTGATTCTGGAACCGCAGCCGGACACGCTGTTCGTGCTGTCGGGCCTGGCCGAGGTGTTCGGCGAGACGGGCCAGGTGATCCCCGAGGGCACCCCGGTCGGATTGATGAGCGGGGAAAACCCGAAACCGGACGCAATTCTGTCAACAAGCGGTGAAGGGGGTGGAACTGACCGGACAGAAACGCTCTATATAGAAGTGAGAATGGACAACAGCCCGGTGGACCCGGAAACATGGTTCCGCACTGGAAAAGGTGGATGAAGGCTTGATGAAAAAATTTGCGATGGCCGCCGTTGGCGGCACGCTGGCAGGGATCGTTGCAACAACCTATGTCGCAGGCCCCTTGCTGGCGCAGGAAGGCGCGCGCGAGGCAAACGTCTATGAGCAGCTGGACCTGTTCGGCGATATCTTCGAGCGCATCCGGGCGCAGTATGTCGAGGAGGTTGACGAGAAGGAGCTGATCGAGGCGGCCATCGGCGGCATGCTGGCGTCCCTGGACCCGCATTCCAGCTATCTGTCGCCGGATGACGCGGCCAACATGCGGGTGCAGACCCGCGGCGAGTTCGGCGGCCTCGGGATCGAGGTCACCCAGGAGGAGGGCTTCGTCAAGGTGGTCTCCCCGATCGACGGCACCCCGGCTGATGAGGCCGGCATGGAAGCCGGCGATTTCATCACCCATGTGGACGGCGAAAGCGTGCTGGGCCTGTCGCTGGACGAGGCGGTGGAGCTGATGCGCGGACCGGTCGGCTCCGAGATCGTGATCACCGTGGTGCGCGAGGGCGAGCCGGAGCCGTTCGACGTGTCGATCATCCGCGACACCATCAAGCTGACCGCGGTGCGCGGCCGCACCGAGGGCAACACCGTGGTGATGCGGATCACCACTTTCAACGATCAGACCACGCCGAACCTCGAGGAAAACCTGAAGAAGCAGATCGAGGAAGCCGGCGGCATGGAGAGTGTCAACGGCATCGTGCTGGACCTGCGCAACAACCCCGGCGGCCTGCTGACCCAGGCGATCAAGGTGGCCGACAGCTTCCTGGAGTCGGGTGAGATCGTCTCCACACGCGGCCGCGACCCGGAAGACGGCGAGCGGTTCAACGCCACCCCGGGCGACCTGGCTGAGGGCAAGCCGATTGTGGTGCTGATCAACGGCGGCTCGGCCTCGGCCTCGGAAATCGTCGCCGGCGCGCTGCAGGACCACCGCCGCGCCATCGTGGTGGGCACCAAATCCTTCGGCAAGGGCTCGGTCCAGACCGTGATGCCGCTGAAGGGCGAGGGCGCGATGCGCCTGACCACTGCGCGCTATTACACGCCATCGGGCCGCTCGATCCAGGCGCTGGGCGTGTCCCCCGACATCGTGGTGGCGCAGCCCCGCCGGACCGCCGCGGCTGAGGAAGAGAATGACTCGCCCGCCCGCCGCTCGCGTTCGGAGGCCGACCTGCGCGGCAGCCTGAACAACGACAGCCTGTCCGAGGATGAAATCCGCCAGATCGAGGAAGAGCGCGAAAAGGCCGAGAAAGCCGCGGAGCTGCGCGAGCAGGATTACCAGCTGGCCTATGCCATCGACATCCTCAAGGGGATGGTGGCGCTGGGGCCGAAGTAAGCCCGCGGCAAACACGCATCAGGAAGGGGCCGTCCGGTTGGGCGGCCTTTTTCATTTTTGCAGTGCCGCCGGGTCTGGCGGGGTGTGGTTGCTGTTCCGTTTAAGCGCAGTGTCCCAGTTAAGGGGGCGGCGCCGCCGGGTGGAGGTGGACAGACCCCGCCGGGGGCCTGCTCGGACAAGCTCGCTTGGACGACCCCCTTTTTATCAGGGCCGGTCTCCTTGTGTCGCGCAGGCAGCCGCACAGATGCCTGCGCCTCGTATCATGGCCCATGCGCGGGGCCATGGCAGGGGATCGATCGTCTGGCAGTCTGGCATAGGGGAATGAGGATCGCGTGAAGGCACCGTACGCCGGGTGCGCAACACCCGCAGGGGGCAGTCCGCCGAAAGCCATTTCTGCCGCCATGCTTTTTCCGGCTTGCCAGAGGCAAGGGCCTTGGTAGTGTCGCGCGGAAATTGCATTCAGGATTGCTCCAATGGATCTATTGGCCCCGCTCATCGCCTATTCCGTCGCTCTGTCCATCGCGGCTGTCATTCCCGGGCCGGGTGTGGCGGGTCTGGTCGGGCAGTCTCTTGGCAATGGCTTGCAGGTGTCGCTGTTCTTTCTGGCGGGCATTGCGCTGGGCGATGTGGTTTACCTGACCATCGCGATTGCGGGCCTGGCCGCAATTGCGCAGCTGTTCTCTGGCGCGCTGCTGGCGATCAAGGTGCTGGGTGGCCTGTACCTGGTCTATCTCGCCAGCAAGTTCTGGCGCAACGAGGCCGGGCTCACCCATGTGCGCAAGGCCGGCAGCCGCCGCGGGTTGAAGACGTTCCTGTCGGGGTTTGCGCTGACGCTGGGCAATCCCAAGACGATCATCTTCTATCTTGCCCTGCTGCCAACCGTCATTGACCTGGGGGCTGTCGGTCTGTCGCAATGGGCCGCGCTGAGCGTGTTGACCGTTGCGGTGCTGTTTGTGACGCTGCTGCCCTATGCGCTGCTGGCCTCGGGCGCGCGAACGATGATGACGCGGGCTGATGCCCTGCAAAAGCTGAACCGGCTTGCCGGTGCCATCATCGGCGGTGCCGGGGTTTTCATCCTTGGCCAGGCAGCTACGGCCTTTGCCCGCCGGGCGTGACGTCCGGGCAGGTCAACGGGTTTTGAAAATCAACGCCCGATATCCGGCGTACTGACGGGGCAGGCTGGTCTATGCTCCGTCCATGATGTTTGACCTGCCTGATTCCCGCACGCTCTACCAAGCTCTGCTAGACCGCGACGCTGCCTATGAAGGGCGCGCCTATGTCGGTGTGACCTCCACCGGCATCTTCTGCCGCTTGACCTGCCCGGCACGCAAACCCAAGTTCGAGAACTGCCGGTTCCATGCCACTCCCGGCGAGTGCATCGAGGCGGGGTTCCGCGCCTGTAAGCGCTGCAAGCCCTTGGCTGCCGCGGCCGGTGACGACCCGGTGGTGCAGGACCTGCTGGCGCGGCTGGAGGAACGGCCTGCCTACCGCTGGGGCGAGGGCGATCTGCTGCGGCTGGGGCTGGATGCCTCGACAGTGCGGCGCGCCTTCAAGCGGCATTTCGGCATGACCTTCCTGGAGATGGCGCGCCAGCGCCGCCTGCGCGAGGGGTTTACTGCGCTGAAGGCCGGCGAGCCGGTGATTGCGGCGCAGATCGACGCCGGCTTCGAAAGCGCCAGCGCCTTCCGCGCGGCATTCGCGAAACTGGTGGGGATTGCGCCGGGCGCGTTCCGCAAGGATGCGTTGTTGCTGGCGGACTGGATCGACACGCCGCTGGGGGCGATGATCGCGATCAGCTGCGCCCATCAGCTGCATCTGCTGGAATTTGCCGACCGCAAGGCGCTGCCGCGGGAGGTGGCAAAGCTGCAGAAGGCGCAGCCCGGCGGCCTGGGCTTTGGCCGCCCGGCGCCGACCGAGCAGATCGCGGAGGAGCTGCGCCGGTTCTTTGCAGGAGAGGGGGCGGATTTTCAAACCCCGCTGGCGCTGCATGGCACCGCGTTCGAGCGCGAGGTCTGGCGCTACCTGCTGACCATCCCGGCAGGCGAGACCCGCAGCTATTCGCAGATCGCGCGGGAGCTGGGGCGGGCCTCGGCGACGCGGGCGGTGGCGCGGGCCAACGGCTCCAACCAGCTGGCGCTGGTGGTGCCCTGCCACCGGGTGCTGTCGGCGGACGGATCGCTGACCGGCTATGGCGGCGGTCTGTGGCGCAAGCAGCGGCTCATTGAGATTGAAACAGGCTACAGGCAAAGGATTTCAGCATGACATATTCCGACCGCGCAGCGGCTTTTGCGGCGCTGCACCAGCCGGGCAGCCCGGTGGTTTTGTATAACATCTGGGACGCGGGCAGCGCCAAGGCGATTGCCGGGGCAGGGGCGTCGGCCTTGGCGACCGGCAGTTTCCCGGTGGCGGCGGCGCAGGGGTTTCCGGACGGGGAACAGGTGCCGCTGGAGTTTGTGCTGGGCAATGCGGAGCGCATCGTGGCCGCCACGGAGCTGCCGGTGACGATTGATTTCGAGGGCGGCTATGCGCGCGAGCAGGAGCAGCTGACCGCCAATGTGAAACGGCTGGTAGAGACCGGCGCGGTGGGCCTGAACTTTGAGGATCAGGTGGTCGGCGGTGACGGGTTGTACGGCATCGAAGAGCAGGCGCGGCGGGTGGCCGCGGTGCGGGCGGCCCATGCGGACATCTTTGTGAATGCGCGCACCGATTTGTTTCTGAAGGAAAAAGATGCCGCCAAACACGCCGGGCTGGTGGCGGAAGCGCTGGAGCGCGCGGCGGCCTATGCCGAGGCCGGCGGCAACGGGTTCTTTGTGCCGGGGCTGACGGATCCGGATCTGATTGCACAGGTCTGCGAGGGCTGTGCGCTGCCGGTCAACACGATGATGCGCGGCATCACGCTGGAAACGGCGCGGCAGGCAGGCGTGGCGCGCTGCAGCTATGGCCCGATCCCGCACGCGAAACTGATGCAGGTGCTGGCAGAGCATTTCCAGGCGCTGGAATAACTGGCGGTTACATCGTTTCCAGGCAGTGGCGGCGGAAGGCGCGTTTCAGCATGTCCAGCTCGGCGCGCAGCAGCTCCACCTCGGCGCGCAGGTCGTCCGACACCGCCTCGCCTGCGATCAGGGTGAAATCGCCCAGCCGGGTGCTGTCGGCGGCGTCGAAGATCACGAAGGTCTGCACCCCGTCGGCCAGCGCCTCTGCCGGGACCGGGATGGCGACCAGCCAGTCGCCCTCTGTCTGGCCCTCGGTCAGGATCACCGATCCGACCGGCTGATCCTGGAACATCACGGTGATGTCCGGCTTGGCGCCGCTGGCCGGGGCATTGCTGATCTTGCCCTCCCAGATGCCGTTGCGGAAGCGGATTTTGGTCAGGGTCAGGCTGCTCATGCTCGGGCTCCTCAGATCGCCGCGCGGCGGTGGCGCGAGAAGGTCAGGTCGCGCAGGACAACCTGGTTCATATCGGGCGCCTCGAAGATCAGGTCGAGCCAGATCTTCTCGATCCGCTTTTCGTTGAGGCGGGAATAGGCCAGGTCGAATTCCACCACGATGTTCTTTTCCTCCTGCGGCAGTTCGCGCACCAGCTGTTCGGTGTTGGGGCCGTGCTGGATGTTGAGCCGGGCGAAGATCTCGATCGGCTTTTCGGATTCGATGATGCAGTCGATCCGCAGCAGGTGCTGACGGGTCATGCCGGCGGCGGCCTCGGGCGGCAGGTCGATCACCAGCGACAGGAAAGAGCCGTCGAATTTGAACACGTCCATGCGCAGGCCGAAGGGGGCCAGGTCCTCCTCCCGGGTGTTCCTGAGCTGGCGCAGGGTCAGTTCGGAGAAGGCGCAGTCGTGGAACAGCTGCACCTCATTTCCCAGCCGCGCCTTGGTGGGAACCGAGGACAGCCCGCGTTCCGGCAGCGGGCCGCGCCACAATTCCGGGCGCCAGGACCAGTCGGTGCCATGCGGCCGCGGAAAGAAGGAGGAGCCGATCTGCGGCAGTGCCAGGCGGCCGTCGGCGGTGTGGATCAGCCGGTCCAGATGGGTGCGCAGCTGGCGGGCCTGGTTGCGCTGGCGGCGCAGTTCGGACAGCGGCGCGCGGGCGGAGTCCTCGGCCGCCGCGCGCCAGCGGCGCAGGCTGCGCAGGTGAAGCAACCGGTCCATGATCCTGCCCATCGTGCTCTCTTCCGCCCTGTCGGGCCTTATCGCTTGCCCTGGCCCGGCGCGTCTGGCGCGGGCGCTGCCGGCAGTGTAACCGCGCGCGGCTATTGAAATAAACCGGCAATCCGCTGCCGCAGCCCGCGTTTTTTGCCGGTCTCTGCGTCGGCGGGGGCTTTCTGCGCCGCCAGCTGCACCGGGCGGGCTTGCGGCCGCAGGCCCGGAGCCGCAGCCAGCGCCGGGGCTGCAGCGCGCGGGCTGGGCGCGGCCTCCAGCGGCGGCAGGGTGGAGGCCTCCAGCGTGCGGTGGGTCAGCTCGTTCAGGAGCGCAGCACCGTGTCTGCCAAGCGCCCGGCTGCCTTCGGGGGCGTAGAGCGCCAGCGCCACCAGGTGGCGGTCGAGCACAAAGGCGCCGCGCCAGTGCACCGGGCTGGCGCTTTCGGCCACGGCGCCGGGGAACTCGAGCTTGACCAGCGGCAGCAGCTGGTCCTCGCTGGTTTCCAGCACCTTGGCGGCCGGGAACATGGCGGCGATATCCGCGGCCTGCGGCGCTGCCGCATCCTGCCGGGCGGGGCCGATCGAGGCGGTGAGCACCGCCGATTTGCGGGCGCCGAACCAGTTCTGGCGGCCCAGCCGGCTGCAATGGGCCAGGAGGGCAAAGCCGCCGTCCTTGTCCGGCTGGCTGCTGCGGCGGTCAAAGCAGTAAGCCTCCGGCGCCGCCAGCAGCACGTCGCCGCCGGCGAAGGACATCACCTGGGCGCCTGCGCGCGGGGCCTTGCCGCCGCTGCTGGCGGCAAAAGCCATTTCCCGGGGCGCCGGGCTGCATCCCGCCAGTGCCAGTCCGGCCAGGCCGGCCAGCAAGGCCGCCGCCGCCGCGCGCGGTCTGAGCGCGTTTCCGCCTGCAGGCGGGCAAGGTGCGGGTCTGCCGCTGCTTTTTCTGGTCACTGCTGGTCCTGCCGGTTCTGTTTTTTTGATAAATTCATTAGGCAGAGGGCCATGTTGCGGCAAGCCTGAACCGCGTCCGGCGGTGCATCCCTTGCCTTGGCGTTGCAGCAATGCCTAACGTAGGCCGGATTGCCGCCCGCCGCGGGCCGGAGAGGACATATGCACGACAGGCACAGCTACAGGGCGCATGAGGCATTGGTGCGGTTTGCCCGTATCCAGCCGGCGCTGTGGCGGCTGATGCTGGGGCTGGTGCTGGTGGCGGCTGTCAGCTTTTCCCTGACCGCGGCGCTGCAGGTGACATTGGCCGGGCTGTTCCCGGGCGACTGGCTGCAGGGGCTGGCCGACGGCAGCACCCCCGGCGCGATGCTGGTGCTGTTGGGCAGCTTTGCCTTTCTGCCGCTGGGGGTGGCGATGGCGGCGCGGCTGCTCCACCAGCGCGGCTTTGCCACCGTGACCGGGCACCTGCGCCCCTTGGCGCATCAGTTCGGGCGGGTCAGCCTGTATTTGCTGGGCCTCAGCCTGCTGCTGATGGCCTTGCCGCCCTATGACATGGGGCCGCCGATGACCCAGAACCTGCCGTTCTGGACCTGGCTGGGCATCCTGCCGCTGTCGATAGCCGCGGTGCTGGTGCAGACCGGGTCGGAGGAGATCCTGTTCCGCGGCTACATCCAGCAGGCGCTGGCGGCGCGGTTCCGCCACCCCGCGGTCTGGCTGTTGGCGCCCTCGGGGCTGTTCGCACTGGGCCACTACCTGCCCGCCGAAGCCGGCGGCAACGCGCTGCTGATCACCGCCTGGGCCGGGGTGTTCGGGGTTCTGATGGCGGATCTGACTGCGAGGGCCGGAACCCTCGGCCCGGCGATGGCGGTGCATTTCTTCAACAACGTCACCGCGCTGCTGCTGTTCGGCTCCCCCACCAGCCTCAACGGGCTGGCGCTGTTCCTGATCCCCTTCGACCTGGCCGACGTGCAGGCGCTGCGGCCCTGGGTGGCTGTCGACTTTGCCCTGATGCTGGTCAGCTGGCTTTGCGCGCGGCTTGCCATACGCCGCTGATTGCAATTGCGGCAAATGCGCCTTATCTGGGGGACAAACCGCGCCCCCGGAGAGGCAAGCAATATGAACTGGATCACCAACTACGTCCGGCCCAAGATCAACTCGATCTTTTCGCGCCGTGAAGTGCCCGAGAACCTTTGGCAGAAATGCGATGAATGCGGCACCATGCTGTTTCACCGCGAGCTGAGCGACAATCAGAACGTCTGCACCAGCTGCGGCCACCACATGCATATCTCGCCGCGCGACCGATTCACCGCGCTGTTTGACGGCGGCGTGTTCACCGAGGTCGCGGTGCCGGAGCCGCTGACCGATCCGCTGAAGTTCAAGGATCAGAAGAAATACCCTGAGCGGATCAAAGCCGCGCAGAAGAAGACCGGCGAGAAAGAGGCGATGCTGGTGGCCGCGGGCGAGATCGGCCGCACCCCGATCATCGCCGCCGCGCAGGACTTCTCCTACATGGGCGGCTCAATGGGCATGTATGTGGGCAACGCCATCATCGCCGCGGCGGAGGAAGCGGTGAAGCTGAAGCGCCCGCTAGTGCTGTTCTCTGCGGCCGGCGGCGCCCGGATGCAGGAAGGCATCCTGTCGCTGATGCAGATGCCGCGCACCACTGTTGCGGTGGAGATGCTGAAAGAGGCGGGCCTGCCCTATATCGTGGTACTGACCCATCCGACCACCGGCGGGGTGACGGCGTCTTATGCGATGCTGGGCGATGTGCATATCGCAGAGCCGAACGCGCTGATCTGCTTTGCCGGCCCGCGGGTGATCGAGCAGACCATCCGCGAGAAGCTGCCGGACGGCTTCCAGCGCGCCGAGTACCTGCTGGATCACGGCATGCTGGACAGGGTGACCCCGCGCACCGAAATGCGCGAAGAGCTGATCACCATCATCCGCATGCTGATGGGCCTGCCGCCGCAGGTGGTGGGCGATCTGCCGGTGCCGGCGCAGGAAGAGGCGCCCAAGGCCGCAAACGCGCCGGCGGATGGCGCAGTCAGCGAAGAAGCTGCCGAGTAACTTCGATTATATACCCTTGCCTGGCCGAAGGCCGGGCAGCGCCCGTCCCGCCCCCCACGGGGCGGGCGCTTCGCTTTCCACCCCGCCGGGACGGGCGCTGCCCTTTGCGTACAAGCAGCTCTTAGGATTGTCCGGCTGAACAGGACCAGGCTGATGACCCAGACCTCCGACGCGATCCTCGCCCGCATGATGGCGCTGCACCCCAAGATCATCGACCTGACGCTGGACCGGGTCTGGCGGCTTCTGGCGGCGCTGGACAACCCGCAGGAAAAGCTGCCGCCGGTGATCCATCTGGCCGGCACCAACGGCAAGGGCTCGACCCAGGCGATGATCCGGGCGGGGCTCGAGGGCATGGGCAAGAGCGTGCACGCCTACACCTCGCCGCATCTGGCGCGATTTCATGAGCGGATCCGGCTGGCAGGCGAGCTGATCTCGGAGCCGCATCTGACCGAGGTGCTGGACGAGTGCTATGCCAAGAACGGCGGCGAGAACATCACCTATTTCGAGATCACCACGGTGGCGGGGCTGCTGGCGTTTTCGCGCACACCCGCGGATTACACCCTGCTGGAGGTTGGCCTGGGCGGGCGCCTGGATGCGACCAACGTGATCACCCCGGAGGTTTCGGTGATCACCCCCATCTCCATCGATCATGAGCAGTTCCTGGGCAACACCCTGGCCAAGATCGCGGCCGAGAAGGCAGGCATCATCAAGCGCGGCGTGCCGGTTGTGGTCGGCCCGCAGCCTGACGAGGCGATGGACGTGATCGAGGCCACCGCCGCCCGCCTCGGCGCGCCGCTGATTGCATACGGCCAGCACTGGCATGTCTGGGAGGAGCGCGGCCGGCTGGTGTTCCAGGACGAAAACGGCCTGCTGGACCTGCCGCTGCCGGCATTGCTGGGCGCGCATCAGATCCAGAACGCCGGTGCCGCACTGGCGGCGCTGCGCCATCTGGGCGCCGATGAGGCCGCCTGCGAGGCCGCCATGCAGAACGCCGAATGGCCCGCGCGGATGCAGAAACTGAAAACCGGCCCGCTGATCGAGGCCGCGCCCGAGGCCGAGCTGTGGCTGGACGGCGGCCACAACGCCGCGGCCGGCGTGGCGCTGGCGGATGTGCTGGCAAAACTGCCCGAGCGCCCCACGCATCTGATTTGCGGCATGCTGAACACCAAGGACGTGAGCGGCTATATGCGCCCGCTGGCGCCGCATGTTGCAAGCCTGACTGCCATTTCGATCCCGGATGAGATCAACACGCTGAGCGCAGAAGAGACCGAGGCCGCGGCCAAGTCCGTGGGCATCGCGGCCGGCACGGCGAAGAGCACCCTGGCAGCGCTGCAGGCAATTGTGGCCAAGGACCCGCAGGCCCGCGTGCTGATCTGCGGCTCGCTCTATCTGGCCGGCCATATCCTGCGCGAAAACGGTTGAGGTTTTGAGGCGGGGGAAGCTCTCCCGCCCGGCTTCGACCTGCCGGTCTCATCCCGTTGGGCTGGGCGCCGCTGGCGCGGCGTGGCAGCTTTTCATCTTTCCGGAAGTACTCCGGGGGTGAGGCCAAGGGCCAAGGGGGCAGCGCCCCCTTCCTGCCGCCGGCCGCTAGTCCAGAACGTGGTTCACCGGCTCCAGCCTGGGCGGCGCCTCGCGGCCCAAGGCGTTGCAGACCGAGATTTCCATCACCCGGCACATGGCGCTGAGCGGCACCGAATTGGCCTGCTTGCGGAACGGGTGCTCCAGCTCATGGGTGACCTCGGCGAGGCCGAAGAACACATAGGCCACCACCGCTGCCACCAGCGGCTCGAACCAGCCGGCGCTGTCCAGGAGGGCAAAGGGCAGCAGCAGGCAGTAAAGATAGGTCGTGCGCCAGACCAGCAGCGAATAGACGAAGGGCAGCGGCGTGGTCAGCAGCCGCTCGTTTCCGGCCTGGGCTGCGGGGAAGGCCGCCAGCCGTTCGGCCAGGGCACGCTGGCCAAAGCCGTCGATACGGCCGTCCTCTGCCATTTCGCGCAGCCGGGTGGCGATGTCGCGCAGGGCGGCGTTGGGAGCATTGGCGTTTTGCATCAGCGCTTGTGCCGCCTCGGCGCCAACCCAGTGGTGCACGGTGTCTTTCACTTCGTCGCCGCGCAGCTGGGCGCGGTGCAGGTGGTGAAAGGCAAGGATGCGGGTCAGGATGAAGTCCTCGTCCGGGCCCTTGCCTGCAAAGATCCTGAGCTCCTGCGCCAGGCTGCGCACGTCGGAGACCATCCGGCCCCAGATCCGCCGCGCCTCCCACCAGCGGTCATAGGCGGCGTTGTTGCGGAAGCTGAGGAACAGCGACAGCGACAGGCCGAACACCCCCATCGCGGCGATGGAAATCTGCGGCATCGCAATGACATAGCGGTCCAGCACCAGCACCAGCAGCGCCCAGAGCGCGGCGCCGATGATGTTGGGCAGGATGCGCGGCACCACCGACCCGTTCAGGATCAGGAATATCTCCCGCCGCCGGGGCGTATCGCGGACGATCATGGCGCCGCGGTGCCCCAGTCCTTGTCCTGCATCTCGCGCAGGCGGGAGGCGGTGCGTTCGAACTCGAAGGTGCCCTCGCCCTCGACATAGAGCATTTCGGGCTGGGCCGCGGCGGAGCAGATCAGCCGCACCCTGGCCTCATACAAAGCGTCGATCAGGGTGACGAACCGCTTGGCCTCGTTGAAGTTGTTGCGGCTGAGGCGCGGGATGTCCTCGAGGATCAGCACCTTCACCTCTTCGGCGATGGCGAGGTAGTCGCCCGGCCCCAGCATCTTGCCGCACAAGTCATAGAAGGTGGCGCGCGCCACCCCGTTGCGGAAGGCGGGCAGGGTGACTTCGCGCCCTTTCACCTCCAGCGTCAGCGGCTGCGCCGCGCCGCCGCCCGACAGATCCTGCCAGATCGCCCGGATCAGGGCGCGGGCCTCGGAATCGATGGGGGCGAAATAGACCTGGGCGCCGGTCAGCCGGTCCTGCCGGTAATCGGTGGCGCTGACCATCTCATGCACCGCCATATGGTCCTTGATCAGATCGATGAAGGGCAGGAACAGCTGGCGGTTGAGGCCGTTCTTGTAGAGGTCGTCCGGCACCCGGTTGGAGGTGGTGATCACGGTAACGCCGGCGGCAAACAGCGCCTCGAACAGGCGCCCGACGATCATCGCGTCGGTGATGTCGGTGATCTGCATCTCGTCAAAGGCCAGCAGCCGCACGGAGTCGGCAACCTCTGCCGCTACCGGGGCCAGCGCATCCTCGACGCCGCTCTGGCGGGCCTGGTGCATCTTGGCGTGGATTTCCTGCATGAAGGCATGGAAATGCACCCGCCGCGACGGGATATCGCCGAGGCTGTCGACAAACAGGTCCATCAGCATCGACTTGCCGCGCCCGACCCCGCCCCAGAGGTAGAGCCCCTGCACCGGTTCAAATTCCGCCTTGCGGAAGAAGCCGCGTTTCACCGGCGGCGCCATCAGGCCCTGGGCGATGCGGTCGAAATGGGGAAGCACGGCTTCCTGTGCCGGATCGGGCTTCAATTCGCCCGCGTCGATCTTCTGCCGGTAAAGCGCACTCAAATGGGTCATGGGGACAGGGATAGCGCGGGGCGCGGGGGATGGGAAGTTCCTCGTGCAGGCAATCTTTTCCAGCAGGCCGGGGCGGCATTGCTGGCGCGGGTTGGAGGCCCGGGCCGCGCCCGATCCTCCCTCTCCTAAGGGCGCATCCGCGCTTCCCAGCTCCGGGCACGGCTCTCAACCGGACGGGCTTCACATCAAAATTTCTTAATGATGCGCGCAAAATTCCTGATTTGACCGATTGGCCAATTTCCCCGAGGGTCGCTCTGCTTACCAGGAGAGAGCCCATGGACCGTTCCGCGCCGCTGTTTACCCCCGTTCTGATCGTGGGCTGCATCATCATCATGGCGAGCTTTGCGGTGCGCGCCTCTTTTGGGGTCTTTCAGATCCCGATTGCGGAGGAATTCGGCTGGCTGCGCTCGGAGTTTTCGCTGGCGATTGCCATCCAAAACCTGGCCTGGGGCATCGGGCAGCCGATATTCGGCGCCATTGCCGAGAAGATCGGCGACCGCAAGGCGATCATCATGGGGGCGATTGTCTATGCCGCGGGTCTGGTGCTGAGCGCGGCGTCCACCACCCCGTTCGAGATGCAGGCCTATGAATGGCTGGTGGGGTTCGGCATCGCGGGCACCGGGTTCGGCGTGGTGCTGGCGGTTGTCGGGCGGGCGAGCTCGGACGAGAACCGCTCGATGTCGCTGGCAATTGTCACCGCTGCGGGGTCTGCCGGGCAGATTTTCGGCGCGCCGACGGCGGAGTGGCTGCTGGGTTTCCTGCCCTGGCAGACGATTTTCCTGCTGTTTGCGGGCGTGGTGCTGGCGCTGATTGCGCTTTTGCCGCTGATGCGCGCACCAGAGGCGGCCTCCAAGATGGAGCTGGAAGAGAGCATGGGGGCGATCCTGAAGAAGGCGTTCAAGGACCCCTCCTACACGCTGATCTTCCTGGGCTTTTTCAGCTGCGGCTATCAGCTGGCCTTTGTCACCGCGCATTTTCCGGCGTTTGTGACCGAGATGTGCGGGCCGATCCTGCCGGGCGGGGCGCTGCATTCGATCGGCATTACCACCACCTCTGCGCTGGGGGCGGCAGCGATTTCGCTGATCGGGGCGGCCAATGTGGGCGGCACGCTGCTGGCGGGCTACCTGGGCAAGCGCTATTCGAAGAAATACCTGCTGGCGGCGATCTATACCGGGCGCACGATTGCGGCGGCGGCCTTCATCCTGTTCCCGATCACGCCGCTGAGCGTCATCATCTTCTCGGTCGCGATGGGGTCGCTGTGGCTGGCGACCGTGCCGCTGACCTCTGGCCTGGTCGCGCATATCTATGGTCTGCGCTACATGGGCACGCTTTACGGCATCGTCTTCTTCAGCCACCAGCTGGGCAGTTTCCTGGGCGTGTGGCTGGGCGGGCGGATGTATGATGCCTATGGCGACTACACCCTGGTTTGGTGGATCGGGGTTGGTGTCGGGGCGTTCAGCGCGATTGTGCATCTGCCGGTGAAGGAGCGGCCGCTGGGTCAGGCCGCGGCGGTCCCGGCGGCGGCGTAACGCCGGCGGTCTTAAGGGGAGCCGACTGCGTGACCGGGGCCGGGCCGCCGCCATTGGGTTCGAACCAATGGCGCACCAATGGCAGCCCCCGGAGTATTTTCGGAGAAATGAAAGAGCAGGCTGGGTCAGATCAGGCCGCGGCGGTGCTGCAGGGCGATGATCTCCAGCACCTCCTCGGTGTGGGTATAGGGCAGCCCGTGTCCGGCGCCCGCGACTTCCTCCTGCCGGACCGAGCGGGCGCGCTCAGCCAGGCGGCCGGCTGAGGTGGGCGGGATCACCGCGTCCTCCTGGCCCCAGATCGCGAGGGCCGGCACGCCTTTCTGGTGCAGGCCGCGCAGTTCTTCGGTGAAATCCTCGTTCAGGATGCCGCGCAGCGAGGCGAGCACGGCGGGGATGAAGCCGCGGTAGCCCAGCTCCTGCTGCTGCAGTTTCACGATGCCGGGGACCGAGCTGGGCAGGCTGCGCTCGGCCCGGGTGCTGCGGATATGCAGGGCGGGGTAGAGGGCGTGCATCAGCCAGTCGCCGAAGCCCGGCACCTGGCGGATGATCTGTGTAAGGCGGTTGGCGCTGCGGCCGAAACCGGCGGGTGCCAGCAGGATCAGCTCGCGCAGGCGGTCGGGATGGGCGGCGGCAAAGGCGGTGGCGATGGCGCCGCCCATGGAATAGCCGATCAGGGTGAAATCACCGCCTACCTGCTGATCCTCCAGCAGCTCCTCCAGCTGGGTGAGGAAGAAGGCGCGGTCCTGCGGGCCTTCGGGGCGGTCCGAGTAGCCGCGCCCGTAGAGGTCGTAGGTCAGCACCCGGTAGCCCATGGCGCCCAGCCCCTTGGCGATGCCGTTCCAGACGAAGGACGGCGTGGTGAGGCCGTGGACGCAGACCGCAACCGGGCCGCGATGGGGGCCGGTCCAGCGGTAGTGGGTGCAGCCGCTGGGCAGCTGCGCCAGCGCGCCGGGGGCGGTCTGCCGGGCCTGGGCGTCCATCGGCTTGCGCAGGTGCTCGCGCAGGAAGGGCGCGGCGGCTATCAGCAGGACAGCGGCCAGGAGCAGCAGCCAGATCATGCCTTGGCCTTCCACTTCTGCAGGATGTGGTGGCTGGTCATCAGGTCCAGATGGGCGCCGCCGCCGTTCTTGAACAGGGTGATCTGCGCCGGGTCATAGGCGGGGAACCGGCCGAGGCTGTAGTAATCCGCCAGCACGTCGCTGCGCTGGATGGTGCCTGCGGCCAGCGGGATCTTGAATTCGCCGATGTGGTCCAGGGTGGTGTCAAAGCTGTCGCAGTAGATCTGCGCGCGCTTCAGGGCTTCGTCGTCGGCCTCGCGCATGTCGGGGCGGTAGGCGCCGATCAGGTTGAGATGCTGGCCGGGGCTGAGCCATTCGCCCTGGATCACCGGGTCGGAGGACATGGTGCAGGTGACAATAATGCCGGCGGCGCGTACCGCCGGCTCCAGATCGGGGGCGTGTTTGGTGCCGGGGTACTGGGCGCAGAGCTCCTCTGCCTTGGACGCGGTGCGGTTCCAGACCCGGATCTGCGCCTGCGGGAAACCGGCGGAGAAGGCCTCGATCAAAGAGCCGCCAACGGTGCCGGCGCCGACGATCAGCACTTCTTGCGCATCGGGGTCGGCCAGCCGCAACGCGCCCAGCAGGCTGTCGCCGGCGGTCTTCCACTTGGTGACAAGGTGGAAATCCACGAGGGCCTCAAGGGTGCCGTCGGTGTCGGAGTAGAGGCAGACGGAGCCGTTGATCATCGGTTTTCCCGCATCCGGGTTGCGGGGAAAGATGTTGGCGGTCTTCACTGCCAGCCCCAGACCGTCGATCCAGGCGGAGCGGCTCAGCAGCGTGTCGGGATCGCGGTAGAGGAAAGTATCGCCGATCTCTGCCTTGGGCAGATCGTGGCTGGCGGCCAGGGCGTCTGTGAAGCTGACCCAGTCGAGCAGCGCCTCGCCCTCGTCGAAACTGATGAACGGGATGGTCATGGGCCTGTTGTCCTTCTTCCTGCGGGCCGTCTCAGGCGGCTTCTTGTTCGGTCAGCAGCCCGGCCTGCACCAGCCGCGCGGCGAACGGCGCGGGGGCGGTGAACAGGTGGGTCTGCCAGCCGCGCGCATCGGCGGCTTCGATGTTTTCGGGGCGGTCGTCGGTGAACAGCAGCCTGCCCGGCGCCACCCCGGTTTCGCGTTCGAGAATGGCATAGATTTCCGGTTCCGGCTTGATGCATTTCAGATGCGCGGAGACAAATGTGCGGTCAAAGCCACGTAAGGCGGGGTAGGTTCCGCAGGCGAGCTCAAAGGTTTCGGCGCCGAAGTTGCTGAGAGCAAAGACCGGGCAGCCCTTGGCCTGCAGTGCCTGCATCAGGCGGACGGAATGGGAGATAGCGCGCGGCACCATCTGCAGCCAGCAATCGTGCCACCAGCGGATTTCCTCAGTCCATTCCGGGTGCTGCTCTGCCAGGGCATAAACACTCTCGCGGAAGGGGTGGCCGCGGTCGACGTTCAGGTTCATCTCGTGCAGCGGCACCTGTTCGAACAGCTGCTTGCGGCGGGTGGCGCCGATGCGGCAGTCGTAGAAGCGTTCCGGCTCCCATTCGATCAGCACACGGCCTATGTCGAAAACGACGGCATCAACGGGCATGGGGGTTATCCTTCTGCGCGCGGGCGGGGCCGCGTGGCGGGACGGTTGCGGCGGGTCTCGCGCCAGACGGAGACCAGGCCGGAGGCAATGATCAGGGCACTGCCGGCCCAGACGGCGAGGTCGGGCCATTCGTTGAAGATCAGCACGCCCCACAGGACCGACATCGGCATGGCGATGTATTCGAACGGCGCTGCCAGCGCCGCCTCGTTCATGCGGTAGGCCTGGCTGACCAGATAGCCGCCGGCGGAGCCCGCGATGCCGACGCCGATCAGATAGGGCCAGTCCTGCGGCGCGGGCCAAATCCAGGCACGCAGGATGAAGTCGAAGGCGGGGCTGTCACCGGTAGCAAAGCGGCCGTCGCCAAAGATCAGCCCGGCCAGGGCGCTGAGGATCAGGAAGCCCATCATCGGGTAGAAAGCAAGCGTTGCCCCGGCCTCTGTCCCGCCTGCGCGGCGGGTCAGCACATGCAGGGTGGCATAACCGCAGGCGCCAAGGAGCGGCAGGATGGCGGCGGGCTGAAACGTGCCGGCGCCGGGGCGCATGATGATCAGTACGCCGAGGAAACCGGCCACCACCGCGCCCCAGCGCCAGGGGCCGGGGCGTTCGCCGAGGAACAGGGCCGAC
Source organism: Leisingera sp. McT4-56 (assembly GCF_020514995.1). NCBI lineage: Bacteria > Pseudomonadati > Pseudomonadota > Alphaproteobacteria > Rhodobacterales > Roseobacteraceae > Leisingera > Leisingera sp. McT4-56. The sequence goes on from NZ_JAJALF010000015.1 coordinate 66,396, forward strand.
AGGGTGGTGACAATCAGCGGGGTGGCAAAGGCGATCGCCACCGCCTCGGCCAGGGGCAGAATGGCGATGCCGGTGAAGAAGAAGATGTTGGCAAAGAACACCACCAGGCAGCGCATCAGGTGCAGTTTCGGCTGATGGGTGCGCAACAGATGGTATCCGCCTTCCAGCGGCACGATGATGGCCAGCATGACGGCCACCGCGATGACCGAGCGGAACAGCACCATTTCATAAAGCGGGTAGTCGCCCGACAGGAACTTGAAGATCATGTCGATGACAGAGAAGGCGATGCCGGCGCCGGCTGCGGCAAACAGGCCGGGGACGCTGATTTTCACCTCTGCGCTCATGCTGTTGCCCTCCCGTCTGCTGCCCTTGATCAGTGGCGGATTTGATCTGGCCGGGCAATGGGCGGGAGCGGAAAAATGCAATTTTTCCGGGCAATATTCCGGGGCGGAAATTTGGGGCGCGGAACATGGGTGATCGGGGTCGGTGAGAGGGGGGAATTCTTGCTGAGAAGCGGTTCAGGGGCAGATCTGCCCCTGAACGCGCCTGTCCGAGTGTGGGGCGGCCTGATCCCGCGTCAAGGCCACGCCGTGCTCAAGCACGGTCCGCTGGCGCGGAGCCTTGACCCGGGCGCAGGCCTGCGGTGGCAAACATTTTCGTTTGCGAACAGGGGGATCACGCAATGTCATTGGGCAAGGCGTGCAGCGGCGCTTAGGTTTGGCCGTAAACCAGCACATGAGGCAGCCATGATCACCTGTTACATCACTTACGAAATTCACCCGGACAAGGTCGAGGCGTTTGAAATCTACGCCAAGGCCTGGATCCCGCTGGTGGAGCGCTTTGGCGGCACCCATCACGGCTACTTCCTGCCGCATGAAAGCGCCAATGATCTGGCGGTGGCGCTGTTCTCCTTCCCGTCGCTGGCGGCCTATGAGGACTACCGCGCGAAAAGCTTTGAGGATGCGGATTGCCTGGCGGCATTCCGGTTCGCCAGGGAAAACGGCATTGTCCGGCGCTATGACCGGACCTTCCTGCGCCCTGTTCTGGAGGGCGACCTCGCACCCCTGAAGGCGGCGATGTCCTAGCGGCCCGCCTTGGCGGCGCGCAGCTCGCGCTCCAGCGCATCCAGGAACCGCGAGCGGTCGGCCTTGGTGAAGCCCTTGCCGCCGCCCTGAACCCCCAGCGGGTTGGCGGCGCGCAGGTCCGCCATCAGGTCGCGCATCGCCAGCTGCTGGCCGATGTTGGCTTGCGTGAACCGCTCGCCGTTGTGGCGCAGCACGCGGGCGCCGGCCTCGATGCATTTGGCGGCGAGCGGGATGTCGCCCGTCACCACCACATCGCCCGGCCCGCAGCGTTCCGCGATCCACATGTCGGCCACATCGGCGCCCTCGGCCACGATCACGGTTTCCACCAGCGGGTTCTGCGACGGCCGCAGCCCGCCGTTGGAGACCACGAACATGCGCAGGCCGTGGCGGGTGGCGACCCGCTCAGCCTCCTGCTTCACCGGGCAGGCGTCGGCGTCGATGTAAAGCGCGGTCACTCTGCCGCCTTCTTGTCTGCCACCGGGGGCTTTTCGGCCTTGGCTTCGGGCTTGGGCGCCGCCTTGCCCTTGCGGGCGGGCTTCTTCACCTTGAATTCTTCCGGGATCGGCATCCGGTTGAAGGCGTCGAGACCGGCGATCTTGTAGGCCTCCGCCAGGGTCGGGTAGTTGAAGGTGTTCTGCACGAAGTAGTCCACCGTGCCCTTGAGGTTCAGCACCGCCTGGGCGATGTGAATGAGCTCGGTTGCGCCTTCGCCGACGATCTGCACGCCCAGCACCCGGCGGGTTTTCAGCGAGAACAGCATCTTCAGCATGCCGTGCTCCAGCCCCATGATGTGGCCGCGCGAGGTTTCGCGGAAGCGGGCGACGCCGACCTCATAGGGGATGCCGCGCTCTTGCAGTTCTTCTTCGGACATGCCGCAGGTGGACATCTCCGGCACCGAATAGATGCCGTAGGGGTACCAGGGGCTTTCCGGCAGGGTCGGGGTTTCCAGCGCGTGGCAGGCGGCGACGCGGCCCTGCTGCAGCGAGGTGGAGGCCAGCGACGGGTGGCCGATCACATCGCCGGCGGCATAGATGTGCGGCACTGCGGTCTGATAGGTCTTGCGGTCAACGCTGATGCGGCCGCGGTGGTCGGTCTTGAGCCCGACGGCGTCCAGATTAAGCGCCGCGGTGGCCCCCATCCGGCCGGCCGCAAACAGCAGCATTTCCGAGCGCACATGGCGGCCGTTTGCGAGGATCACTTCGATATGCTCGCCCCGGTCCTCGATGCTTTCGACCGCGGAGCCGAGCCGCAGGTCGACACCGTTTTCGCGGATCTGGTGGGTGAAGTCCTGGATCAGGGTCTTGTCAATGAAGTCGAGGAAGGTCTCGCGCGGCTCGATCAGGGTGACGCGCACGTCCAGCGCCGAGAACATGGTGGCATATTCCACCCCGATGACGCCGGCGCCGATCACCACCAGCGAACGGGGGATTTCGGCCATCTCCAGGAACTCGTCGCCATCAACAACGGTCTTGCCGTTGAACGGCACATAATCCGGCCGGTAGGTGCGGGTGCCGGTGGAGATCAGGAATTTCTCCGCGGTCAGCCGGGTGGTCTCGCCGGCCTCGGTCGCCACCTCCACCTCATTCGGGCCGATGAATTTCGCCAGCCCGTTCAGGGTGTCCACGTGGTTGCGGTTGAACTGGTGCTCCAGCACGTCGACTTCGTAGTCGAGTGTCATGTGCAGGCGCGCCTTCAGGTCGTTGGCCTCGATCTGGTCCTTCACCCGGTAGGAGCGGCCGTAGAACGAGCGTTCGCGCCAGCCGGAGAGGTTCAGCACAGTTTCGCGCAGGGTCTTCGACGGGATGGTGCCGGTGTGCACCGACACGCCGCCCAGCCGGTCCTTGCGGTCGATCACCAGCACCCGGCGGTGCAGCTTGCCCGCTTGGATGGCGGCGGCGCGGCCCGAGGGGCCGGAGCCGATGATGATCAGGTCATAATCAAAGTCTTCACTCATGGCCGCGTCCTTTGGTCTTAGTTCTGGTACAGCGCGTCGGCGTGGAAGGAGACATGCTCCTCCATGAAGGTCGACACGAAGAAATAGCTGTGGTCATAGCCCGGCTGCATCCGCAGGGTGGCCTGCTGACGGCGTTCGGCGACGGCGTGGGCCAGCGCCTCGGGCTTCAGCAGGTCGATGAACTGGTCGGAGGTGCCGGTGTCGATCAGGATCGGGCCGTCAAAGCCCTTTTCCCGCATCAAGAGGGTGGCGTCATGCTTGGCCCAGGCGGCTTCATCGTCGCCCAGATAGGCGCTCAGCTGCTTGCGGCCCCAGTCCGACTGGGTCGGGTTGGAGATCGGTGCAAAGGCGGAAACCGACTTGTAGCGGCCCGGCAGGTTCATCGCCAGCGTCAGCGCGCCGTGGCCGCCCATCGAGTGGCCGGTGATCGCCTGGCGGTCCAGGTCGATCGCAAAATTCTCACCCAGCAGCGCGGGCAGTTCCTCGGCGACATAGTCCCACATGCGGAAATGCGGCGCCCAAGGGTCCTGGGTGGCGTTCACGTAGAAGCCCGCGCCCTGGCCCAAGTCATAGGCGTCATCATCGGCCACGCCTTCGCCGCGGGGCGAGGTGTCGGGGAACACGATGGCGATGCCCTGCTCGGCGCACCAGGCCTGGGCGCCGGCCTTGGTCATGGCGTTTTCATGGGTGCAGGTGAGGCCCGACAGATACCACAGCACCGGCACCGGGCCGTCCTTGGCCTCTTCCGGCAGGAACAGGCCAAAGGTCATGTCGCCGCCGGTGGCGCTGCTGGCGTGTTTGTAGACGCCCTGGGTGCCGCCAAAGGCGCGGTTCTCGGAAACGGTTTCCATGGGTGAGGCTCCTCAAATCTGTTAGCCCTATCGCTATCCGCAGTTGGCCTCAGGGTCCAGCGGATGGGCGGCAGCAATGCCGGTTTTTGCGGCATAAGGCTTGCGGAAACGCAAACAATCGGGGCTTTGGCCGCCGGGTGGCTGCCGCATTTGCGCAGGGGGTGCTGGACAGCCGGCGCGAAAACCGGGACAGTCCGCGGCTGGAACCAGAGGGAGGCAAAGGCATGAGCGATTTTCTGAGACTGACACCGGAGGCCGCGGAGGCGGAGGTGGAGCGCCCGGCAGCCGACAAGGTGATTGCGGGCGATCCGGTGTTCACCATCTGGAACGCGGAGGAGCGGGACGGGCTTTACTGCGGCATCTGGCAGTCGACGCCGGGGAAGTGGCGGATTTCCTATGATGAGTGGGAATACTGCCGGATCCTGGAGGGGCGCTCGGTGATCACCAGCGACGACGGCACCGAATACCCGCTGGCGGCGGGCGACAGTTTCATCCTGCGGCCCGGCTTCAGCGGCACCTGGGAGGTGATCGAGACCACCCGCAAGGATTACGTGATCCGGCTCTGAGGCCGGGGTCTGGCCCTCAAGAGCCGGAGACCCAGGCGATCACCGCCGGCACGGTGACGATTGACACCACGGTGGAGATGAAGATGGCGGCGGAGGCCCGGTGCGGGGCCACGCCGTAATGCTGCGCCAGCATGTAGACATTGCCCGCCACCGGCAGGGAGGCGGCGGCGATGGCGACCGCGGCGGAGAACGGCGCCGCCGGGATCAGCCACAGCACGGCGATTGCGACGCAGGCCGGGTGCAGCACCAGCTTGGCAAAACTGAGCCAGCCGGAGATGTGCACCCTTTCCGCCGATTTAGAGGCCAGCGAGGCGCCGATGGCAAACAGCGCGCCGGGGGTGGCGGCGCCGCCGAGGATGGTGAGGAAATTGTTTGCGGGCTCCGGGATCGGCAGCGCTGATGCCGACCAGGCAAGGCCCGCAACGATGGACAGGATCATCGGGTTCTTCAGCAGGCCCAGCCCCACCAGCCGAAGCGTGGCAAGGCCAAGCCCCTGGCCGCGGCCCGCGTTGATCAGGATCACGATCAGCGAGGAGAACACCACCAGATCGACGCTAAGCACCACCATCATCGGCGCTGCGGAGGCCGGGCCGAACAGGATCGCCATCATTGGCAGGCCGAGGAAACCGACATTGCCGATCGCCGCGCATTGCGCCTCCACCGCCGCGGTGGGCACGTCCAGGCCGCGGATCATGGCGACGGCTGTCACCAGCAGGTAGACCGCCAGCGTGCCCGCCAGGTAGCCGAGGATCAGCGTGGGGTCGAAGACCTCGGCAAAGGAGAGGTTGGCGGCAAAGCCGAAAATCATCGCCGACAGCGGGAAGTAGAATACGAAGCGGGTGAGATAGGCGGTGGCTTCCTCGGTGAAGAACCGGCTGCGCCCGGCCCAGTAGCCGAGGCCGATGATTGCGAAGAAGGGCAGGGTGCGGAAGAAGATCTCGGCCATGTGGAATTGGTAACAAGACCTGACCAATTGGCAAAGACTGTTTTTTGGGCGGGCGTTGAACTGGCAGGGGCGTGCTCCCGCCTGTTCATGGTCATTCGAAGAATGCCCTTCACAGTTGGGCGTGGCCCTGTGCTGCGCACAGGGCAGGGGTTTCTGCTGAGACGCGCTCCAGGGGCAGATCTGCCCTGAGAGCGCCTGGTCAATTGTCATATCGTCCAAGACAGCCTCAAGGGTAAACCGCGCTGCCGCGCGGCGGCTGTGCCGCCCTTGACCCCGTCTTGGACAAGTGCGGCAACCGCAGCGCGCCAGCGCTGCCGGGCCCAACCGGGGAGGGGCAGCCTGCGGCTGCTCCGGTGCGGGCGGGAGGGTCCCGCTGCGGTTCTAGCCGCTGCCGATCAGCGCGCCGGCACCCAGCACCAGGGCACCGCCCAGCACCACCTGCATGGTGGCGCGCCAGAACGGGGTCTCCATGAACTTGTTCTGGATCCAGGCGATGGCCCAAAGCTCCACAAACACGATCAGCAGCGCCAGCGTGGTGGCGGTCCAGAATTCCGGGATCAGGTAGGGCAGGGCGTGGCCGAGGCCGCCGACAGTGGTCATGATGCCGGAGGCCAGCCCGCGCTTGACGGGGGAGCCGCGGCCCGAGAGCTCGCCGTCGTCGGAGGCCGCTTCGGTGAAGCCCATCGAAATGCCGGCCCCGACCGAGGCCGCCATGCCGACCAGGAAAGTGGTCCAGGTGTCCTGGGTGGCAAAGGCGGTGGCAAAGATCGGCGCCAGGGTGGAGACCGAGCCGTCCATCAGCCCGGCCAGTCCCGGCTGCACCCAGGTCAGCACGAACTGGCGGTGGGCGGCGCGGTCCTCGTCTGCGCGGGTGTCCGCGTCCAGGTGCGCCTCCTGCAGCTCACCGGCGCGGGCCTGGTGCCCGGCCTCGGCAGCGGCCAGATCGCCCAGCAATTTGCGGGTGGCGGCGTCCTGGGTGCGGGCTGCAGCGGCGGTGTAGAAACGCTCGGCGTCGCGTTCCATCGCGCGGGCCTCATCGCGGATGCGGCCGAGGCTCAGGTTCTCCATCAGCCAGATGGGGCGACGGGCGTAGTAGCCCGCCACATGCTCGCGCCGGATCAGCGGGATTGCGGGGCCGAACCGGGCCTCGTGCAGGGCAATCAGCTGGGCGCGGTGTTCGTCCTCCTCGGCGGCCATGCCGTCGAACATCGCGGCAGAGGCGGGAAATTCGCTGCGCAGCCGCTCGGCGTAGCCGCGGTAGATGCGCGCATCGTCCTCCTCGGAGGAGATCGCCAGGGCCAGGATCTCTTGCCCGGTCAGCTCCGCAAAGTGCTTGCGCTGGGTGAAAAAACGCATTTGCTGCCCCTCAATTTAGAATAATTCTAAACATAACGGTTCCGCGAGGGAGCGCAAGGCGGTGCGGCTTATGCTGTTGCAATGCGGCGGCGCAGGCTACATTAGGCCCAGACCCCTACGCAGCCAACGGAGCCCGCATGAACCAGCAAGCCAGCGTCCTGCGCACCGGCCGGAAATTCGATCAGGTCCTGGAAGGCGCGCGCGAGGTGTTCCTGGCGGACGGATTCGAGGGCGCCAGCGTCGACAAGATCGCCAAAGCGGCGGGGGTCTCCAAGGCGACGCTGTACAGCTATTTCCCCGACAAGCGGGTGCTGTTCATGGAGGTGGTGCGTTCTGCCTGCGTGCAGCAGGCGGATGAATCGCTGGACCTGACGCCCGGCAGCTGCGGGCCGCGGGATGTGCTGCGGCGGGCGGCGGAGCGGGTGCACGGCGTGCTGCTGGGCGGTTTCAGCCTGCAGCTGTTCCGCATCTTCGTGGCCGAGGCCGACCGGTTCCCGGAGCTGGGTCCGATGTTCTATGAAAGCGGGCCGATGGTGCTGCACGGGGAGATCCAGGAGTATCTGGAGGCCGCGGCGGCGCGGGGCGAACTGAAGATCGGGGATGCGAATCTGGCCGCCGCGCAGTTCATCGAGCTGTGCAAGGCCGATATCTTCCTGCGGTTCCTGTTCAAGATCGACACCGAGTTTTCCGAGGCCGAGCGCGAGCGGGTGATCAGCGGCGCCATCGAGACGTTCATGGCGCGGTTCGGCGCCTGAGCTGCCGGCCCGCGGGGCCGCTTTGCGGTCAGTGGGTCGTGAAACCGTTGGGCGTGCTGCGGTAGGTGTCGTGGCAGCTGAGGCAGCTTTGCATCAGGCCGGGCAGGGTGCGGCGCAGAGCGGGCAGGGAGCGGGTGTTGAGATTGCGGGCCGCGGTTTCTGCGGTGTCCGCGCGGGCCTTGAAGTCGTCCCAGGCGTTCCAGATCTGCGGCCGGGCGTTTGAACGCGGGTCCATCCGGTGTTTGCGGAAATGCTTGCGGATGCTGCTGGTGGATTTGATCAGCTGCCGCCGGGCGCTGCGCGCCCTGTCTTTGTCGAACATGCTGCGCCCGGCCATCATGGCGGTCAGCACATCCATGGCGGCCTTTTGCGAGGTCATCAGGGCCATCCGGCGGGTCACATGCTTGCTGAGGCCGTCACCGGCAGTGACCGGGGCGGAGGGCCCGGCGGCAAGGGCAGCGAGCAGCGCGAGACAGGCAAGAGGTTTGAAAAGGCGCAGTGTCATTGCGCGGCTCCTGACCGGATTGACCGAATCGAAAAATGAGAACAGAATAAGAACACGCCGAATGTGCCTCCCGTTGTCTGGCGGCCTTCCGGCCTCTGCTGCCCCATTGCTCTGCCCCGTTGCCCTGCGCCTGCTGCCATGCCCCACCGCCGCATTCTTTCGCTTTGGTTTCCGCGCCTTGGGGCGGAGCGCATCCTGCGGGCGGAGCGCGGCGGCATTGCCGGGCCGCTGGCCGTCGTGGAGGAAGTGTCCAACACCCAGGTTATTTCCGCGTTAAACACGGCCGCCTCGGCAGAGGGGCTGCAGGCGGGCCAGCCCTTGCGCGATGCCCATGCGATGTGCGCAGGCCTGGCGGTGCGGCCGCGCAGCCGCGCGGCGGAGGCGGCGTTTCTGGCGGCGCTGAGGCGCTGGGCGGGCAAGTTCAGCCCCTGGGTGGCGGAGGCCGGGGAGGACGGGCTGACCGTCGACCTCACCGGCTGCGCGCATCTGTTCGGCAGCGAGGCGGCGCTGATGGAGACGGCGGGGCGGGATTGCGCGGAGATGGGCCTGAGCGTGCGGATGGGGCTGGCGGACACCCTGGGCGCGGCCTGGGCGCTGGCGCGCTACGCCGATGAGGAGGCGGCGCCGGAGCGGTCGGGCGATGCCATCGACCAGGAGGCGCGCGCGACCCGTGCGCGGGCGCAGAAGCGCAGCCCGCGGCAGAGTGTCAAGCGGCGCCATTGGACCCGGGGCGGCGCGGCGCCGCAGCTGCAGGCGGCGGTGCCGCAGCTGGGGCGGATTGCCGAAGCCGGCCAGGCCTATGGCGCGCTGGCACCGCTGCCGGTGGCGGCCTTGCGGCTGGACAGCGCCACGGTGGCGCAGCTGAACCGGCTGGGCCTCAGACGGATCGGCGATCTCTTGGGGCAGCCGCGGGCCAGCCTGGCGCGCCGTTTCGGCCAGGGGCTGGTCCTGCGGCTGGACCAGGCGATGGGCAGCGCGCCGGAGCCGGTCTCGCCCGCGCGCAGCCCGGACCGCTTTGCGGTGCGGCTGACCCTGCCGGAGCCGATCGGGCTGATGGAGGACCTGCTGGCAGGCATTGACCGGATGCTGCCCCGGCTGTGCGCCCGGCTGGAAGCGCGCGGCAAGGGCGCCCGCGTCCTGCGGCTGGAGGCGCACCGCTGCGATCAGGCGATGGAGGCCGTGACCCTGGGCCTGGCCCGTGCCAGCCGCGCGCCGGACCGTATCCGGCCGCTGCTGGAGATGAAGCTGGAGCAGATCGACGCCGGATACGGCATCGACATGCTGCGGCTGGAGGTCTTGCAGGCCGAAGCCATTCACGCCCGCACCCCGGCGGGCCACCTGCAGGCAAGCGCCGCGGCGCGGGCGCGGCAGGAGGACGGCGCGGCGCTGGAGGATCTGATCGGCCGGCTGGGCGCGCGGCTGGGGCTGGAGGCGATCACCCGTTATCACCCGGCGGAAAGCCACATTCCGGAGAAGACCTTCACCGTGCAGGCCGCGGCCTGGTCGGAGCCTGCTGCCGGGGACTGGCCGCTGCCGCCCCGGCCCCGGCCGCTGCGGCTGTGGCGGCCCGAGCTGGTCCATGCGCCGGATGTGCCGCAGGTGCCGGAGCAGTTCCGCTGGCGCGGCCGCGACTGGGTGCTGGCGGCGGCGGAGGGGCCGGAGCGGATTGCCCCGGAATGGTGGCTGGAGGATCCGGAGTGGCGCAGCGGGGTGCGCGATTACTGGGTGGTGGCGACGGGGTGCGGGGCGCGGCTGTGGCTGTTCTTTGCCCATGGCGGGGCGCTGTCGCCGGGCTGGTTCTGCCACGGGTCGTTTGCGTGACCGGGCGCGCGGACAGTTCGGCGCGCGGCGAAGGGTTTTGCTTGGGTGTCCCTGCGCAAACCGCATAGGGTAGGGGCATGATCACACCGCGTTTCGACATTCTGGGCCAGGCCATCAGCGACGCCAGCCGCACGCAGATGCTGTGCGAGCTGATGGAGGGGCGCGCCTATACCAACAAGGAGCTGGCGGCGGCTGCGGGGGTGACGCCGCAGACCGCCTCTGCCCATCTGCGGCTGCTGCAGGATGCCGGGCTGGTGGTGGCGCAGAAACGCGGCCGCTGCGTCTATCACCGGCTGGCCGGGCCGGAGGTGGCCCATGCGCTGGAGCAGCTGGCGGCAATTGCGCCAGCGGACAGCCTGCACCGCGCCCAGCAGCGCAAGGCGGGCGGGCTGGCGCAGCTGCGCAGCTGTTACGACCATCTGGCAGGCCCGCTGGCGGTGGCGATGACAGCTGCGTTCCTGAACCGCGGTATGCTGGTGGAGGAGCAGGGCGCCTTTCGCGCGGAACCTGCCGGGGAGTGGCTGAAACTGGGGGTGGTGCTGCCGGACAAGACAGGCCGCCAGCCCTTTGCCCGGCCCTGCCTGGACTGGACAGAACGCAAGCTGCATGTGGCCGGGCCGATGGGGCGGCAAATCCTGGATCACGCGCTGGCGAGCGACTGGGTCAAGCGGCACCGGCACAAGCGCGGCTTGCTGCTGACCGCGCCCGGACGGGTGGCGCTGGAGCAGATTCTGGGCCTCAGCTGCGGCGCGCTGGCGGCGGCCTGAGAGGGCCAAAAACAGGCTCTGACAGGGGGCGGATCAGGGCCTTTGCGCCTGTGGGCCTGATGCACCACACGAAAATTCGACCGTTAAAACCCTTGATTTGCCCCGGAAACGGCGCAACCTTTTACCTATGAGCTTTGATCAGGTGCAGCCTTTTCCCGGATCTCCCATACCTCAGCAAGTCGCGTTTGACCGGCGGGAACTGTCGGTAATCATGACATTGTACGGCCGCATGGTGGCGGCCGGGGAGTGGCGCGATTACGGGATTTCTTCCTTGCGTGATCTGGCAGTATTCTCCGTCTTCCGGCGCACGGCAGAGCATCCGCTCTACCGCATCGAAAAGCGCCCCAAGCTGCGCAACCGGCAGGGGCAGTATTCGGTGGTCGGCATGGACGGACATATTCTGAAGCGCGGAACGGATCTGAAAACCGTGCTGAGGGTGCTGGAGCGCAAGCTGATCCGCTCCGTGGAGTAGCCGCGAGGATCGCGGCGGAGCGGGGACCGGAAAATTCGAATTTTCCGGCCAACAATCTTCGTAGGATTTTTTACCGCCTGTGGCGGCGGTTGCGGGTTACGCCAGCCGTTTGTGCGCGGTGACCGGGCCGTCGCCCTGGGCCGCGATCCGCGCGATGGCGTCTGCGATGGGTTCAATGGCAACTGCCATATCGTGGGCGTTGGCGTGGATCAGGGTCTCGGCGTCCCGCACCAGTGCGACATGGCCTTTCCAGAACAGGAGATCGCCGCGCCGGTAGTCTCCGGCGGGGGCAGGCTGGCCCAGCTCTGCCTCCTGCATGTCGCTGTCGCCGGGGCAGGGGGTGCCGCAGGCCAAGAGCGCCGCCTGCACCAGGCCGGAGCAGTCGATGCCGAAGCTGCTGTTGCCGCCCCAGAGGTAGGGCGTGCCGAGGAACAGTTCCGCCACTGCCACCGGATCATTGGCATGATCGCCCAAAGGCGACAGGTGGCGGGCGGGGATGAAGCCGAGGTTGGTGTCCGCGAACCGGCCCTCACCGCCAAGAACCTGCACCCGGCTGCCGTGGCTGAGCGCATGGGTTTCCGGCGATCTGAAATCATCCGCGGAATAGGCATGGGTGGCCGCGGCGCTGACCCAGTGGGTGGCTTCGAACGGTTGGGTCAGGGCTGCGCTGGGCACATAGCCCGCATAGGAATCCTTGGCCGCCTGCACAAACGCCCAGCCGTCGCGGTCCTCATAGACCGTGACCGGCTCGCCGTAGACAAGCTGGCGGTCGCGGGCGCCGTTTGGCGCGCGCAGCAGGTCCGCGACGGCCACGCCGATGCGGGCGGCGGCCCCCTCCACACGTTCCAGCCCCGCGGGCGCGTCCGCCAGATGCGCGGCGGCAACACGGTCATTCATCGGTGTGCGGCGGCGGTCAGCCATGGCGTTCAGAGCTCCAGCATGTCCGGCAGCGCGGCAAACAGCGCGCGGGCGCCCTGCAGGGCGCCGCCCTTGGGGCGGCCCGGCGCGGCGCTGGGGGTCCAGCCGTAGATGTCGAAATGCATGTAGCGGGTGTCCCCGGCGAAGCGGCGCAGGAACAGGGCGGCGGTGATCGAGCCGGCAAAGCCGCCGGCGGGTGCGTTGTCCAGATCGGCGATGCCGGGTTCGATCATCGTCTCGTAAGGCTCGTGGAAGGGCATCCGCCAGACCGGGTCTGCGGTGCGGGCGGCGCTGGCCGCAAGGGCGGCGGCGTCCTCCTCGTGACCGGTGTAGAACGGCGACAGGTCCGGGCCGACGGCGACGCGGGCGGCGCCGGTGAGGGTGGCCATGGAGACCAGCAGGTCCGGCGCGTCCTCTGCCGCCAGGGCCAGCGCGTCGGCCAGCACCAGGCGGCCCTCGGCGTCGGTATTGTTGTTCTCAACCGTCAGCCCCTTGCGCGACATCAGCACATCGCCGGGACGGAAGGCGGAGCCGGAGACGGCGTTTTCCACTGCCGGGATCAGCACCCTGAGCTGCAGGTTCAGCCCGGCGGCCATGATCATGCGGGCCAGGCCCAGCACGTTGGCCGCGCCGCCCATGTCCTTTTTCATCAGCGCCATGCTGTTTCCGGGCTTGAGGTTCAGCCCGCCGGTGTCGAAACAGACGCCCTTGCCCACCAGGGTGAGCTTGGGGCCGGTGCTGCCCCAGCGCAGATCGATGAGCCGCGGTGCGCGGTCCGAGGCGCGGCCGACGGTGTGGATCAGCGGGAAGTTCTGCTTCAGCAGGTCCTCGCCCAGGGTGACGGAGGCCTCGGCGCCGAACTCCTGTGCCAGGGATTCGGCTGCGGCCTGAAGCTCTGCCGGGCCCATGTCGGAGGCGGGGGTGTTGATCAGGTCGCGGGTGAGGCATTCCGCCGCGGCCAGCGATTCCACGGCGGCGGCATCCACGCCCTCGGGCACTTGCAGGGCGGCGGCTTCGCCGTTGGCGTCCTTGTAGCGGTCGAACCGGTAGGCGGTCAGCAGCCAGCCCAGGGCCTCGCTGGCGGCGTCCTCCGCCGGCAGGCCGGAGGCGATCCGGTAGGTTCCCGAAGGCAGTTTCTGCGCGGCCTCGGCCAGCACAAAGCGGCGGCGCGCGCGCTGGGCGGCGCTGCCGTAACCCGCCAGGGCCATCCCGAGTCCGCCATCGGTGTCCGGCACCGTCAGGGCCTGGCCGCAGGCGCCGGTGAAGCCCTGCGCCTTTGCCCAGGCCTGAACGCGCTGCGGCTGGCCCGAGAGCCAGCTTTCAAAAACATCGCTTGCGATAACATGCACAGGGCAGGCGTCCGGGCCGGGAGCGGCAAATACTGGCGGCATCGAAAAACTCCGGTTGCAATCGGTCTGATGCGCCAGAGTAGCCGCCGCAGCGCGGCCTGCAAGCCCTGCGGGCTGCGGAAAGGTCAGATCGTCATATCCTGCTGGTCCCACACTGCGGTCAGCGAGCGTTCGCCCACCCGCATCAGGCGGAACAGGATTGCGGCCACGGCCGGCGCGTCCTCGCCATCAATCGCTTCGGTCACGTCCCTGGCAATGGTTGCCAGCGCGGTCATGCCGATCTGCTCGGCAATCGCGATCAGCGAGCGGGCGCTTTTACGCAGGTTCGCCATATCGTTCTGCCGCCACAGACGCTCGCAATGCGTCAGGCGGACCGCCATTTCCTCAATCGCCCGGCACACGACGTCCTCGGCACCGGTTTCGCCGAGCTGGTCATACAGCGCGGAAAGTTTGTCTGGATCCAAGCGCACTGTCTCGGAGTGCATCACTGTCAGTATATTGGCCACCACATTCACCCAATTCTTCATGCCCCCACGGCACGTCTGCCAATTTGGAATCCATAAGTTTTCAAAAGGTTTCCGCGGCCGGATCAAATCTCTCGAATTTAGGGACAATGCAGGCTATTACGGCCCGCAACGCGCATTGATCAGAGGACACGACAATGGAATTTGCCAAACCTCTCCCCAGTTACCTGGTGACCCGATACCATGGCTGGAAGGCTACTTCTTATGAGGAAAACCAGGGCTGGTACCGCCGTTTGGCGACAGAGGGGCAGCGGCCGCGGGCGATGGTGATTTCCTGCTGCGACAGCCGGGTGCATGTGACTTCGATCTTCGGCGCCGACCAGGGCGAGTTCTTCATTCACCGCAATATTGCCAACCTGGTGCCGCCGTTTGCGCCCGATGGCGACCACCACGGCACCTCGGCGGCAGTGGAATATGCGGTCACCGCGCTGAAGGTGTCGCATCTGATCGTGCTGGGCCATTCGCAGTGCGGCGGCGTGCAGGGCTGTATCGACATGTGCAAGGGCAACGCGCCGCAGCTGGAGGAAAAGACCAGCTTTGTCGGCCGCTGGATGGACATCCTGAAGCCGAAGTTCGATGGCGTTGCCGACATCGACGATCCGGTGCAGCAGGCGCGCCAGTTCGAGCGCCAGGCGGTGGTTGCCTCGCTGGAGAACCTGATGACCTTCCCGTTCATCGAATCGGCGGTCAAGGCGGGCGAGCTGAGCCTGCACGGGCTGTGGACCGACATCGGCGAGGGCGGGCTGGAATGCTATGACCCGAAGGCGGGAACCTTCGCCCCGGTCTGATCCCGGGCCTGGGTTTCAGGCCGTTGCCTTATCTGAACCAAACGCAGCCGCCAGATTGGCGGCTGCTTGCGTATAGCCGCCCGCGGCGCCGTCGACGAAGTGGATGTGATCGTCCTCCACCGGCGAAGGCACGATGCAGGTGACCATGGCGGCGTCCTGCTCGTGCAGCCCGAACTGCACCAGCCCGGCCGCCGCCGCCTGCTGCAGATGCTGGCGGATGCGGTCGCGGACAGCCGGGGTGCAGTCCAGCGTCATTTTCAGCCCGTCGTCGAATTTGCGGAAATCGGAGTGCGCACGGAGCACCGACAGGTAATGCACCGGGTCAAAGCCGCCGACCCGGCGCCGGGTAAGAAAGATCAGGCCGGCCAGGGCGCTGTGAGCAAACAGGTGGAGTTGCTGCAGGAAGACCGGCAGCCGGCCGTGGGAGGCTTTCGCTTCCAGTGTCAGCCCGGCGGGCGGAAACTGCAGCCGGGGCCCGGATTCCGGGACCGGGTGGCCGCCGTCCTCCAGCTCTGCCGCCAGTTCCAGCACCTCGGCGGCAAGCCGGGCAAAGCCCTGCGGGTCCGCGCCTGGAGCAGGCTGGGCGACCACCGACAGGATGATGCCGTTGCGGGCGGGCGTGTTGCTCCAGCGGCACGACAGGCCCGAGAGGTCAGGCGGCACGGCCCGCGGAACGGCTGCCACCGCGAAGGCGCCGGCTTTCATCTGCGTCTCGGCCCAGGCCAGGCCGCCGCCGCTGAACATGGCGAAATCAGCGTGGTCCGACACCGCGTAGCGGGCGACCCGCACATCCAGCCCCTCTGCCCGGATCCGGCTGAGCGGCAGCATGGCGGCGCGCAGGGAGATGCCGTATTCCGCCTCGGTCCAGCTGCGCAAGGAGCCCAGAACGCGCCCGGCGGTGGCGCGGTGGCGCGGCGGCACCGCAAAGGAGGCGCCGTCGCCGCCGAAGATATAGGGAAAGGCCTCGCCCCCCAGCGCGTTGCGCATGGCGGCGATCACCGCGGCGCCGACCATGTTAACGGTCTTGTAGCGGCCCGCCTGCACCAGCCCGGTGGAATTCACGATATCGGTGCAGCACAGGTGCCAGTCAGACGGCAGCGGTGCAAAGACCGACGGATCGGAAAGATCGCCGAAGGCGCGGACCTTGGGGACGGCGGCATAGAAAGTGTCGGTTGTCATGGGCGTCTGCCCCTCTGTGACCTGCCGTTTCTTCCTAAACAAATTGTGCGCCCGCGCCAAACGTGCAAGCTGTGCGGCAGCAACGAAAAACCGTGGGAACCTTGGGGGGAGGTCAAATGCAGGCAGGGTTGATCTTATTGTGCTTGGCCTATGTGCTGAGCCAGTTTTTCCGGGCCTTCCTGGCGGTGCTTTCGGGGGTGCTGGGGCAGGATATCGGTGCGGCGCCGGATGATCTGGCCTTTGCCTCCGGGCTCTGGTTCCTGTCCTTTGCGGCGATGCAGCTGCCGGTGGGCTGGGCGCTGGACCACATCGGGCCGCGGCGCAGCGCGTCGCTGCTCTTGCTGATCGGCGGCGGCGGCGGCGCGGCGGTGTTTGCCGCCGCCACCGCGCCCTGGCATGTGGGCGCTGCCATGTTCCTGATCGGCATCGGCTGCTCGCCGGTGCTGATGGCGTCCTACTACATCTTTGCCCGCCAGTACCCGCCCGCGCGGTTCGCCACCCTGGCGGCGCTGATGCTGGGGGTGGGATCGGCCGGCAATCTGGTCGCATCCTACCCGACGGCGCTGGCGGTGGACCTGTTCGGCTGGCGCGGCACCCTGGCGGGGCTGGCAGCTGTATCGGCCATCGTGGCGGCGGGGATCTTCCTGACCGTGAGCGATCCGGACAAGCCCGAAGGCGAGCACAAGGGATCGGTCTTTGACCTGCTGAAGATGCCGGCGATGTGGGCGATCTTCCCGCTGATGCTGGTGGCCTATGCGCCGTCGGGCGCGCTGCGGGGGCTGTGGATCGGGCCGTATCTGAGCGACCTCTACGGCCTCAGCACCCAGCAGGTGGGGCTGGCGACGCTGGTGATGGGCGCGGCGATGATTGCGGGCACCTTTGCATACGGGCCGCTGGACCGGATGCTGGGCACCCGCAAATGGGTGATCCTGGGCGGCAACCTTCTGGGCTGCGGCGCCCTGGGCGGGCTGATCCTGGCGGGCGGGCTGCCGGTCTGGGTGCCGGTGGCGCTGATGGCCGCGGTGGGGTTCTTCGGCGCCTCCTTCCCGGTGATCATGGCGCACGGGCGGGCCTTTGTGCCGCCGCATCTGGCGGGCCGGGGCGTCACGCTGCTGAATTTCTTCGGCATCGGCGGGGTGGGAATCATGCAGTTCGCCACCGGCCGCCTCCATGCAAATCTGGCCGGAGCGGACCCATCCTTGCCCTATACAGGCATTTTCGGCTTCTTTTTGGTGTGTCTGGCGCTGGGATGCGCAATTTATCTGCTCAGCCGCGACAGCATGGACTGATCGGCCCCTTTAAACTTGTCCCCAGAGGCAGTATCACTCCGGCGCCGGCCATGAGGCCGGGCAAGACTGGAGAAACAGATAAATGGGTTACCGCATCGTCGTCGTTGGCGCCACTGGCAACGTGGGCCGCGAAATGCTGAACATCCTGGCCGAGCGCCAGTTCCCTGTGGATGAGATCGCTGCGCTGGCAAGCCGCAAATCTCTCGGCACTGAAGTCAGCTTTGGCGATAAGACACTCACTACCCAGGATCTGGACACCTTCGATTTCACCGGCTGGGACATCGCGCTGTTTGCCGTCGGTTCCGCCGCGACCAAGGATTACGCGCCCAAGGCCGCTGCGGCGGGCTGCACCGTGATCGACAACTCGTCGCTCTACCGCTACGACCCGGACATCCCGCTGATCGTGCCGGAAGTGAACCCGCAGGCGATCCACGGCTATGCCAAGAAGAACATCATCGCCAACCCCAACTGCTCCACCGCGCAGATGGTGGTGGCGCTGAAGCCGCTGCACGACCGCGCCAAGATCAAGCGCGTTGTCGTCTCGACCTACCAGTCGGTGTCCGGCTCCGGCAAGGACGCGATCGACGAGCTGTGGAACCAGACCAAGGGCGTTTACGTCCCCGGTCAGGAAGTGCAGCCCAAGGTCTACCCCAAGCAGATCGCCTTTAACGTCATTCCGCATATCGACGTCTTCATGGAAGACGGCTCGACCAAGGAAGAGTGGAAGATGGTGGCCGAGACCAAGAAGATCGTCGATCCGTCGATCAAGGTTACCGCGACCTGCGTCCGGGTGCCGGTGTTTGTCGGCCACTCCGAATCCATCAACATCGAGTTCGAGGATTTCCTGGACGAGGATGAGGCGCGCGACATCCTGCGCGAGGCGCCCGGCATCATGGTGATCGACAAGCGCGAGGCCGGCGGCTACGTGACCCCGGTGGAATGCGTTGGCGATTTTGCCACCTTCATCAGCCGCATCCGCCAGGATTCGACCATCGAGAACGGCCTGAACCTGTGGTGCGTCAGCGACAACCTGCGCAAGGGCGCAGCGCTGAACGCGGTGCAGATTGCCGAGCTGCTGGGCCGCGAGGTCCTGAAGAAGGGCTGAGCCTTTCGTCCATCCGATCAGGGGGCCGCTTCGCAAGAGGCGGCCCTTTTTCTTTTGCGTGGCCTCGGGGCGGGGCGGCAGCTAGGCTTGGCAGCGGGCGGGCGGTTTTGCCCCGCGGATTTTTGATCGAGAGTTGCCAATGCGATTTCCCATGATGGCCTTTGCCTTATCCTCTTTTGCGGCGGCGGCCGCGCCCTTTGCAGCGGCTGAAACCATTGCCGTCAGCAGCACCGTGTCGGAGGTGACGCTGTATCCCGGGCTGGCGGAAGTCACCCGCAGCGCCGCGCTGACCCTGCCGGAAGGGCGCCACCGGCTGATCCTGCAGAACGTTCCGAAATCCGCCCTGCTGGACACCCTGCAGGTGGAGATCGCCGGCGCCCGCCGCGTTGCCACCCTGCTGCGCGAGAATTACGTGCCGCCGCGCGATGCGGATGATCCGGAGGTGGAGGCGGCAGAGGCGCGGGTCCGCGAGGTTGAGGCGCGGATCGCCGCGGTCCGGGACGAGGCTGCGCGGGCGCGCTCCGGGGTGCGGGCGGCCGAGGCCTCGATCACCTTCCTGCAGCAGCTGGGGGCAAACGAAGGGCTGGCAGAGGCGGATGCGGCAGCGCTGAGCGCGATTGCCCGGATGATCACGCAAGAAGCGGCCGGGGCCAGCCAGGCGGCTGTTGCGGCGGAGGCTGAGGCGCGCCGGATCGAGCTGCAGCTGGAGGATCTGCAAGAAGAACTGGCAGAGGCCCGCGCGGCGCTGGCCGCGATCACGCTGGAGGATGAGGACCGGCTGTTCATCGCGGTGGACATAGACGCGGAACAGGCGGGTGAGGGCGCCATCAAGGTGAGCTACTACACCGCGGGCGGCGGCACTATCGGCTGGCAGCCGTCTTATGAGATGCACCTCAGCACCGTGAAGGAGGAGCAGGTGATCCTGAAGCGGGCGGTGGTGCTGGCGCAGGACACCGGCGAGAACTGGCAGGATGTGGCGCTGACCCTGTCGACCGCGGTTCCCGGCGAACAGGGCAGCCCGTCGGTGCTGTACCCCTGGCTGCGCCGGATCGAGGAGCCGCAGCCGCCGCGGGCGCTGAAATCCATGGGGCAGGATCTAGCGGAACTGTCGGCGCTGGCGGAGCCGGCGGCAGCGCCCCCGGCATTCGAGGAAGAGGCGCGCGGCGGCTGGGGGGCTGATCTGAGCGGCGCGGCGGCCACTTACCGGTTCGGGTTGCCTGTGTCGGTTGCCTCCGGCGCCGATCTGCTGCGTCTGGAGATGGACAGCCTGACCGCAGATGCAAAGGTGCGGGCGGTGGCGGTGCCGTCGCGGGATGAGACGGCCTACAGGGTGGCGGCTTTCACCAACAGCTTCGGCGAGCAATTGCTGGCCTCGGCTGAGGTGCCGCGGTTTGTCGATGGCAAGCTGGTTACGGTGGAGCCTTTCGCCGGGCTGGCGCCTGGGGCGGAGATGGAGGCGGGGTTCGGCCCCATCGAGGGCCTGCAGCTGCGCCGCGATGTGCTGGGGCAGAGCGAGGGTGAGCAGGGGCTGATCTCGCGCAGCAACGCGCAGGTGCAGAAGGTGGAGATCACGGTGGAGAACCTGACCGCGCAGGACTGGCCGGTGCGGGTGCTGGACCAGGTGCCCTATTCGCAGCAGGATGATCTGGAGATCGACTGGAGCGCCACGCCGCGGCCAACGGAAGAAAACGTGGAAAAGCAGCGCGGTATTCTGGCCTGGGACCTGGATATTGCGGCAGGGGAAAGCCGCACCATCCAGCTGGACACCACGCTCAGCTGGCCCGAGGGCATGGTGCTGCGCTGATCCCGATCTGGTCCTGGCGCGGCGCCTGGCGACAGAGGCGTTCTCCCGCCCGTCGTCAGGCATTGAAATACCTTCCTCCCGTTGGGCGTGGCACCGCGCATGGCGCGGTGCCACGCCCAAGCCCGCTCCCGCTGCGCTGGCAAAGCCAGGGCTGCGGATGGGCGCGGGAGTGATTCCTGTGCGGTTAGCGGTGCGGGTCTAGTCAGCCTTCCACTTGGCGGCCAGATCGCGGGCGTTTTTGGCCAGCACCATGACGTCGATGCCGACCGCCAGGAACTGTGCGCCCATGTCCGCATAGGCCTGGGTGGCCTCATCCGTGGTGCCGAGGATGCCAGGGGCGAGTCCCGCGGCCTTGATGCGGGTGATGGCATCGGCAATTGCCGCGCGCACCTCCGGGTGGGCGGAGTTGCCCTGGTGGCCCATGTCGGTGGACAGGTCCGCCGGTCCGATAAAGACGCCGTCGATGCCCTCCACCTGCAGAATGTCGTCCAGCGCAGCCATGCCGGCGCGGTTTTCCACCTGCACCAGCAGGCAGACCTCCTGATCGGCGGTTTGGATGTACTCAGTGACCGTGCCGAACATGGTGGCCCGTGCTGCCGTGGCGCCGACGCCCCGCACGCCCTTGGGCGGGTAGTGGCAGGCGCGGACCAGTTCGCGGGCCTGATCGGCGCTTTCGACAATCGGCACCAGCACTGTCTGCGCGCCTGCATCCAGCACCTGCTTGATCATCCAGGTCTCGCCCACCGGCACCCGCACCACCGGGTGGCTGGGCGACGCCGCCAGCGCGATCAGCTGGTCGCGGATCGAGCGGATATCGTTGGGCGCATGCTCGCCGTCGATCACCAGCCAGTCGAAACCGCAGGTGCCCATGATCTCGGCGAGCTGGCCGTCGGCAAAGCTCATCCAGCAGCCGATCTGGCGTTTGCCCTGTGTTAGAGCCTGTTTGAAGCTGTTCTTGGGCGCGGGCATGGGCGGGGCCTCCTGTCAGGCGAAATTGATGGATACGGAACCGAAGGGGCCGAAATCTGCGGTGATTTCCGTGCCCGGCGGGCATTCGATGGGGCGGATGAAAGAGCCCGAGAGCACGATATCCCCGGCCGCGATCTGTTGTCCATATTCCGCCATCCGCCGGGCCAGCCACAGGACCGAGGTGACGGGATCATTCAAGACGCCCGCGCCGAGGCCGGTTTCCTCTACCGTGCCGTTGCGGGATGTGATGGCACCGACCCAGCGCAGGTCGTGTGCGTCAACAGCGTGGCGCTCCGCTCCCAGCACCACGCCGGCATTGGCGGCGTTGTCGCTGATGGTGTCGGTGATGATGCGGGCCTGCCCGGTTGCCGGGTCGGCGCGCAGGATGCGGGTGTCGAGGATCTCCAGCGACGGCGCCACAAAGTCTGTCGCGGCCAGCACATCTGCGCGGGTGCACTCGGCGCCTGCGAGGGGGGATTTCATCACAAAGGCAATCTCCGCCTCCACCCGCGGCTGGATGAAGCGGCCGGCAGGGACGGTGCTGCCGTTCTCAAACGCCATGTCGTCCAAGAGCACGCCGCTGTCGGGGGTGGTGATGTTCAACGCCTGCTGCATGGCGCGGCTGGTGAGGCCGATTTTCCAGCCGATTTTCTTGCGGCCGGAGGCCAGTTTTTGCCTTACCAGAGCCTGTTGCACAGCGTAGGCATCGTCCAGCGTCATGCCGGCATAGGCCAGCGAAAGCAGGCCGCATTGCTGGCCGGTTTGCTCGGCTTTGAACAGTTGGTCAGCGGCGTCCTGGTGCTGCTCCGGGGTCATGTTTCGTCCTCAACGGTGTTTCGCAGAATGCCGATGCCCTCGACCTCGACTTCTACAACATCGCCAGGGGCCAGATATCTTGGCGGATCAAACCGCGCGCCTGCGCCGGTGGGGGTGCCGGTGATGATCACGTCACCCGGCTGCAGGGTGGTGAAGGTGGAGATATAGGCGATCTCCTCGCGGATCGGGAACATCATGCGCGCCAGGGTGTCATCCTGGCGGATCTCTCCGTTTACTCGGGTGACGATGCGGGCCTCATCCAGCTGGGCAGCATCGGTGAAGGGCACCAGCCAGGGGCCGATCGCGCCGGAATTGTCCCAGTTCTTGCCTTGGGTCACGTTGAATTTGGCGTGGCGGACCCAGTCGCGGATGGTGCCCTCGTTCGCCAGTGTTAGAGCCGCAATATGATCGTAGGCATCCTTCGGCTTGATCCGGCGGCCCGGTTTGCCGATCACCACGGCGACCTCGCCCTCGTAGTCCAGCGTGTGGTTTTCCGGCGGGCGGATCAGCGGGCGCCCGGCACCGGTGAAGGAGCGCGGGAAGCGTGGGAACAGGGACATGTGCTTGGGCTGAGCGGAGCCGTCCTTGTATTCCGCATTACGGTCCGGGAAGTTGACGCCGACACAGATGATCTTTTCCGGGTTGGGGATCGGGATCTCATAGCTAAAATCCGTGTGGGTGACGGGTTGGCCCTCGGCGGCCTGAGCCAGTGCGGGCAGGCCGTCTGCCGCGATCACGTCGCGCAGGGTGGGCCAGTGCGGGAACTGCGGCGACAGGGCGATCATGCCGGCGTCCGTCACGGCGCCATAGAAGGTTTCGCTATCGGCGGAGTAGGTAGCAAAGCGCATCAGGTCAGGCTCCTCGCGATTTCGGTGATGACATCGAAGGCCATCATCACGTCTGCCTCAGTTGTTTCGAACTGGCCTGCCTGGAAGCGGATCACCAGTTCTCCATCGAGGCGGGTCTGGGTTATGTAGATGCGGCCATCGCCGTTGATTGCATTGACCAGTCGCAGATTCAAATCGTCCAGATCCGCGGCGCCTTGTGGGGCATAGCGGAACGACCAGAGCGACCACATCGGTGCGCTGGTGATCTCGAAATCAGGCTCGGCTTTCAGCTTTTCGTGCAGCTGGTTCGACCAGTTGATGTGATTGCGCAGCCGCTGGCGCAGGCCCTCCAGCCCGTAGGTGCGGATCAGGAACCAGATTTTCAGCGCGCGAAAGCGGCGGCCGAGCGGCACCGACCATTCGGAATAGTTGATGATGCCGTCATGGCCGTGGGTTTTGAGGTATTCCGGGCTGATCGCCAGGGTTTGAACCAGATCATCCGGGTTCTTCAGGAAATGGGCGGAGCAGTCGAACTGCACGCCGAGCCATTTATGCGGGTTGAAGACGATGCTGTCGGCGCGTTCGACGCCGGGCCAATAGTGGCGGTATTCGGGGCAGATCATCGCGGAGCCTGCCCAGGCAGCGTCCACATGGGTGTAGAGGCCGTATTTCTCGGCCACGTCCAGCACTTGATCCACCGGGTCGGTGGCGCCCACCCCGGTGCCGCCGACGCAGAGGATTATGCCCGCGGGCTGATGGCCTGCGGCGAGGTCGGATTGGATGGCGGCCTCCAGCGCGTCGGGGTCCATGCCGCGCCAATCGCCCTTTATAGGGATGCGGATCAGGTTCTGCTGGCCGATGCCTGCGACCCAGATGGCGCGGTCGATGGAGGTGTGGACCTCGGAAGAGCAGTAGATGCGAAGGGCCTTTTGCCCGAACAGACCCTGCTGGTTGCCCTGCCAGTTCAACGCCTTTTCCCGCATGGTCAGCACCGCGGCGAGAGTGGCGGAAGAAGCGGAGTCCTGAATGACACCCTGGAACTGGTCCGGCAGGTCCAGCGCCTGGCGCAGCCAGTCCATCATCCGCGTTTCCATCTCGGTCGCCGCTGGAGAAGTCTGCCACAGCATGCATTGCGGCGCGATGGCCGAGGCCAGGAATTCCGCCAGCACCGAGGGCGCGGCGGCGTTGGAGGTGAAATAGGCAAAGAAGCGGGGGTGCTGCCAATGGGTGATGCCGGGCATCACGATGTCCTCGAAATCGTGGAAGATTGCCTCCATCCCCTCGCCGTCCTCAGGCGGGGTTTGGGGCAGGGCGTTCAGCACCTCGCCGGGTTCGGTTTTGGCGCGCACCGGGCGGTCGCCGACGGTCAGGTGGTAGTCCTGCGTCCAGTCCGCGACCCGGCGGCCCCATTCAGAGAAATCATCCCATTTCATTTGTTCATCCTCTCAATGGACGCGGGGCGGTCCTCAATCGTCCTATCTTCAGCCCGGCTGCACCGCCGGGCCGCGCCTGCCTGCCCCCCGGCAGGCGCGTTCGCGCCCGCCCAGGCAGCCGCGCCCCTCAGCTTTGGTACCGAGAGGTTCAAGGTGCAATAATCGGCTGCGCGTTCAAGGCGCTGGGTTTCGGGGCGGTGCCTTCGAAGACGGAGCCTTCCTCGAACCAGCTGCGCGGCGCCGGGGCGCCCCAGAGGGTCTGGCGCTGCGGGTCGGTGAGCGACCACTTGATCGGCTCCAGATCCGGGTCGACGGTCTGGTAGTCGGAGCAATAGATTTCAATCCGGTGGCCGTCGGGGTCGCGCACATAAAGGAAGAAGGCGTTGGAGATGCCGTGGCGGCCGGGGCCGCGCTCGATGTTATCGACGTAGCCGGTGGTCGACATCAGATCCAAGAGGTCGATGATGTTGAGCGGGCTCGGCACCCAGAAGGCGGTGTGGTGCAGGCGGGGGCCGAGCCCGTTGGTGAAGGCCACGTCATGCACGCCGCCCTTGCGGTGCATCCAGGCCGCCCAGACCTTGCCGCTTTCGTCATCCTCGGTGAACTCGGTGGTCCGGAAGCCCATCTCGTTATAGAAGGCAACCGCCCCGTCCACATCCGCGCTGAACATGTTGAAATGGTCGATGCGCAGCGGTTTTACCCCGTTATAGAGCCTGTATTTCTGATGGATCGGCTCCAGCCGGTCCATTTTCACATAGAACTCCAGCGGGATGCCCCAGGGGTCGCGGGTGCGCAGGGTCTTGCCCATGTGCGGGCGCTCGACCCATTCGACGGGCAGGTCCTTGGAGGCGAAGAACTCGGCGGCCTTGTCCAGGTCGGGCGCGTCATAGAGCTTGAAGCCCAGAACCCCGACCGAGGCCGTATCCGCCTGAACCAGAACGATGCAGTGGTGGCCGCGTTCCTCCATCGCGCGGAGATAGATGCGCTCGCTGTCTTCATGCGTCACCTGCAGGCCGAGGGTATCCACATAGAAGGCGCGGGAGGCGGCGAGGTCGGTCACGGCGTATTCGACATGGCTGAGCCGCACGATGTTGAAAGGCGGATAGAGGTTCGGGGCGGGGACGGGCATTGGGGGGGCTCCTATTACTGAACCGGGAAGATCACGTTGGTCTGACCGGTGCCGGAACTGGGAAAATACTCGGTGATCACTTCGCAAGGGGCGGTGTAGCTGTCCCAGCCAAGCGCGCCGTAGAGCATGGCGGTGTCGTGCATGGAGCCTTCGCCGCAGCAGAACTCGGCGTATTCGCCCAGCAGCCTGAGGAAGGTCGCGTGGTCACCCTTCTGCCACAGCTCCAGCACCCGCAGGTCCATCTGGCGGTTGAACTCGGAGCTGATGGTGAAGGTGCCGTTGTTGGCGGCATAGTCCTTGTTCGCCCAGATCTTGTGGCTGAGCGAGCCGGAGGCGACCAGCAGCACCTTGCTGTCCGAGGCCTCGACCGCCTCGCGGATGGCTTCGCCGATCACCCGGCTTTCGTCGTGATCGTGGACGGTGCACCAAGCGGCGATGGAGACCACCTTGAAATCGCCCTCGCGGCTCATGAAGCGCATCGGCACAAGGGTGCCGTATTCCAGTTCCAGCGAGTCGAGCTGGTGCGACAGGGTGTAGACGCCCTTGTCCGACGCTTTGGCGGCGATGGCATCGCCCAAGGCCGGGTTGCCCTCGTACTCATAGGGCAGGTTCTGGATGAACTGAGGGAATTCGTTGGAGGTGAACAGCCCCTTGAACCGGGTGTTGGCGTTGATGTGGTAGCCCGCGTTGATCACCCAGTGGGTGTCGCAGATCACGATGGTGTCGGCACCGAGCGCCTTGGCACGGCGGGCGATTTCCCGGTGGCCGTCAATGGCGGGCTTGCGGGCACCCTCCAGCCGGCCGGGCTGTTCCGACATCAGCATGGTTGGCACGTGGGTGCATTTGGCAGCGAGAACGATTTCTCCCATGGTCTTCTCCTCAAAGACTGGTTGCGCGTTTCCTTGAGGTCAGGCGCCGAGGCGCGGGATCTTGTGCTGGCCCAGGGCAAAGCCGATGTGTTTCTGTTCCATGTAGAACTCGAAAGACCAGTCGCCGCCGTCGCGGCCGATGCCGCTGGCCTTGACCCCGCCAAAAGGGGTGGGCAGGTGGCGGACGTTTTCCGAGTTCACCCAGATCATTCCGGCCTCCAGCGCGTTTGTGAAGCGCAGGGCGCGGGTGAGGTCGTTGGTCCAGACATAGCCGGTGAGGCCGTATTGCGTGTCATTGGCCAATGTTAGAGCCTCATCCTCGTCTTTGAAACGGATTGCGGTGAGGACCGGGCCGAAGATTTCCTCCTGCGCGATGGTCATATCGTTGGTGGCATTTGTGAACAGCGTCGGGCGGACGAACCAGCCTTGATCGCCAACACGGCTGCCGCCGGCGGCGATTGTGGCGCCGTCCTGTCTGGCGGTCTCGAAATAGGATGTGACCTTGTCGAAATGCACCTTGTGGATCAGCGGGCCGACTTCGGTGGCGGGGTCCAGCGGGTGGCCGACGCGGATGTTGTTGACGCGCTCGATCAGCTTGGCCTCAAACGCCTCCGCGATGCTTTCCTGCACCAGCAGGCGCGAGGAAGACGTGCAGCGCTCGCCGTTCAGCGAGTAGATCATGAAGATCGCGGCATCGAGCGCGCGGTCGAGGTCGGCGTCGTCGAAGACCACCACCGGGTTCTTGCCGCCCAGTTCGAAGTGCACGCGTTTCAGGGTGTCGGCGCCCTGTTTCATGATCATCGAGCCGGTCTTGCTTTCGCCGACAAAGGCAATGGCCTTGATGTCCGGGTGTTCGGTCAGCGCCTTTCCTGCGTCCTCGCCAAAGCCATTGACCAGGTTCCAGACGCCTGCGGGTAGTCCGGCCTCATGGGCGATCTCGGCCAGGATGCGGGCGGTGAGGGGGGAGAACTCGGCCGGTTTGTGGACCACAGTGCAGCCGGCAGCCAGCGCCGGGGCGATCTTCCACGTGGACAGCATGAAGGGCGTGTTCCACGGGGTGATGACGCCCACCGGGCCGATCGGCACCCGGGTGGTCACATTCATCAGCGTCGGCGATTGCAACTGCTGGCCGTCGCGGGCGGAGGTGGCCTTGTCAGCGAAGAAGCGGAAGTTTTCGGCGCCGCGCAGGGCGGCCTTGGACATGAAGCGCAAGGCCTGGCCAGTGTCCCAGCATTCGCACAGGGCGATTTCCTCGGCGCGTTCGACGATCAGATCGGCGATGCGGTGCAGGATCTTCTTGCGCTCCAGCGCGGGCATGTCGCGCCATGCCGGGAAGGCGGTCTTGGCGGCCTGAGCAGCGGCGTCGATGTCTCCTGCGGCGCCTTTGGCTACGGAGCAAATAACACTCTCGTCTACTGGTGAAGAGGTTTCAAAAGTGGCGCCGGAGGCGGCGGGGCGGCTTTCACCGCCGATAAGGTTCAAAATGCCGCCCTCGCGGAAGCGGGCCAGGTGGCTGTTCAGCGTTTCGATGTTGGTGGTCAGGTCGCTCATCACTGGTCCGCCTTTTGCATGTGGTCGCGGATGGTGCCGCATTTCGGGGAAAGCTCCGGGTCGATGTCGCGCATCTCCAGCGAGAGCGCGATGGAATGCTGCTGCAGGGCCGGTTCCAGAAAGGCTTGGGCTGCGTCGAACACCGCCTGGGTGGCGCGTTTGCGGGTGTCGAGGTCACGGCCCGCGCGCAGCCGGATGGAGATGTCGATATAGCCGTGCTGCGGATCGCCGTCGGCAATCGAGACATGATTGGCCGCAAAGGCGCGCACCCGGATGCCAGCCAGAGGAAACACGCCGGTCGCCGCTGCGGCCTGCCGCAAATGGCGGCACAGCGCAGCGATGTCGGTGCGCTCCTCCATATTGGCCGAGTAGTCCAGCGTGATGTGCGGCATGTCCGGTACCTCTCCTAAATTACTTAACATGTTTAGCAAAATGTACAGCGTTGAGTCAAGCAGAAGAAACCCAAGCGGCAATTGCGTTTAGCCGGAAGCGGGGTGATAATCACGCATGACCAGGATGATGCCCTCCACCGACCGTTCGCTGCCAATCGCCCTTCTGCGGGCGCGGGAGCGCGTGATGGGTCCGATCCGTGCCCTGCTGAGCGGCGCGGGGCTGACCGAGCAGCAATGGCGTGTGCTGCGGGTGGTGCAGGAAAGCGGGCCGATCGATCCGACCCAGATCGCGGACAAGGCCTGTTTGCTGCTGCCCAGCCTGACGCGCATCCTGCAGAAGCTGGAGGAAAAGCAGCTGATCAGCCGGGAGCGCGACCAGCAGGACCGCCGCCGCCAGGTGGTGCAGATCTCTGCGGCGGGGGAGAAGATCATTGCCGACAACCTGGAGGCCAGCCTGGAGCTGATGGAGCGCACCCGCCGGAAGATGGGGGCGGAACGCTATGAGGCGCTCCTGGATCTGCTGAACGAACTGGATGAGATCGATCTGGCGGAGTGAGTCGCCGGTGCCGCATATGGCGCGGATGGCGGTGTCCGTGGCGCAAACCGGCCTGGCAGCATTTTCTGGCGGCTGACACGGCAGCGGCTTATCTTTTAATTTAATAACATAGACTTAACTCGAAAAAGGGTCCGTGAGGTTGTGGCGGGTCATGCTGCATCTGCATTGGTGATTTCCCGCCTGTGACGCAAATGGCGCGGCCGATGTCCGAAATCCCCCTGTGAAATGACGCATTTCTCAACGATTCTGCCGGGGACAGTTGATGAGGACATCATGCGGTACTCCGGCCTGAAAGTGATCAAGGAGGCCCTGACGGGCCACAAGGGATGGCGCCCGACCTGGCGCGATCCAGAACCCAAGAAAAGCTACGATGTGGTGATCATCGGCGGCGGCGGGCACGGGCTGGCGACGGCCTATTACCTGGCCAAGAACCACAACATCACCAATGTCGCGGTGATCGAGAAGGGCTGGATCGGCGGCGGCAACGTCGGCCGCAACACCACCATCATCCGCTCCAACTACCTGCTGGACGGCAACGAGCCGTTTTACGAGCTGTCGCTGAAACTGTGGGAAGGGCTGGAGCAGGACTTCAACTACAATGCCATGGTCAGCCAGCGCGGCATTCTGAACCTGGTGCATACGGACGCGCAGCGCGATGCGGCGCGGCGCCGGGGCAACGCGATGATCCTGAACGGCTCCGACGCGGAGCTGCTGGACACCGACGGCGTGCGGGCGATGTACCCGTTCCTGAACTTCAACGACGCGCGCTTCCCGATCAAGGGCGGGCTCTTGCACCGCCGCGGCGGCACCGTGCGCCACGACGCGGTGGCCTGGGGCTATGCCCGCGGCGCCGACCTGCGCGGTGTCGACATCATTCAGAACTGCGAAGTCACCGGCTTCAAGATCGAGAACGGCAAGTGCCTGGGTGTGGAGACCACCAAGGGCTTCATCGGCGCCAACAAAGTGGCGAGCTGCGTGGCAGGCTCCTCCAGCCGGGTGATGGAGAAGGCGGGCATGCGTCTGCCGATCGAAAGCCACGTGCTGCAGGCCTTTGTCTCTGAGGGGCTTAAGCCGGTGCTGGACGGGGTTATCACCTTTGGCGCGGGCCACTTCTATTGCAGCCAGTCGGACAAGGGCGGGCTGGTCTTTGGCGGCGACCTGGACATGTACAATTCCTATGCGCAGCGCGGCAATCTGCCGGTGGTCGAGGACGTGATGGAGGGCGGCATGGCCCTGATCCCGGCGCTGGGCCGGGTGCGGATGCTGCGCAGCTGGGGCGGTATCATGGACATGTCGATGGACGGCTCGCCCTTCATCGACAAGACCCATGTGGACGGCCTCTATTTCAACGGCGGCTGGTGCTACGGCGGGTTCAAGGCCACTCCGGCCTCGGGCTGGTGCTATGCGCATCTGCTGGCGACCGATACCCCGCACAAGGTGGCAACGGCCTACCGGCTCGACCGGTTCCGCAAGGGGCTGATGATCGACGAAAAGGGCCAGGGCGCCCAGCCGAACCTGCACTGAGGAAAGGACAGAAGCGATGATTATCAACCATCCGATCCTCGGGCCGCGGGATTCGCAGGAGTTCACCTATCTGGGGGACGCCAGCCTGATCGACCGGCCGGACTGGCAGGCCGACAATGCAGCGGATCAGTTCCACGTCTACCTGTATCTGCGCGACAACCCGGCGGGCGAGCACCGCGAGCTGTGGTTCCATGAGCAGGGCGACCGGTCCTGGCTGGTGGTGACCCGCAACACCGTGACCCATGAAATCCTGAATGTCGAACTGGCCCGTGATGTGGCCCGGGCAAGGGGGCGCAGCAAATGACTGACGCAGTGATGAATGCCGGCCGCGTGGCCTTTCAGGCCGACGGCAGCACCGGCGCCCGCAAGGGGGTGCAGGTGAACCGCCTGGATGGCGGGCTGATCAAGGGCAGCAAGGCGCTGAGCTTCACCTTTGATGGCAAGAGCTACAAGGGGTTCGAGGGCGACACGCTGGCCTCGGCCCTGCTGGCAAACGGCGTGCGGCTGATGGGCCGGTCGTTCAAATACCACCGCCCGCGCGGTGTGCTGACCTCTGGCTCTGAAGAGCCCAACGCGCTGGTCGAGCTGCGCAGCGGCGGGCGGCAGGAGCCGAATACCCGCGCCACCGTGGCGGAGCTGTATGATGGGCTGGAGGCGAACTCGCAGAACCGCTGGCCGTCGCTGCAGCATGACTTCATGGCGATCAATGACCGGTTCTCGAACTTCCTGACCGCGGGTTTCTATTACAAGACCTTCATGTGGCCGGCCGCGTTCTGGGAGAAACTGTACGAGCCGATCATCCGCAAGGCGGCGGGTCTGGGCAGCATCAGTTTCGAGGCGGACCCGGATGCCTATGACAAGGGCTTCCTGCATTGCGATCTCTTGGTGATCGGGGCCGGCCCCACCGGCCTGATGGCGGCGCTGACTGCGGGCCGGGCCGGGGCGCAGGTGATTATTGCCGACGAGGACTTCCTGCTCGGCGGGCGCCTGAATGCGGAAACCTTTGGCATCGGCGATCTGGCCGGGTCTGCCTGGGTCGAGCAGGCGCAGGCGGAGCTGGCGGCGATGCCGAACGTGCGGGTGATGCCGCGCACCACCATCATCGGCGCCTTTGACCACGGTATCTATGGCGCAGTGGAGCGCACCGCTGACCATGTTCTGGCACCGGAAGCGGGCAAGCCGCGGCAGATCCTGTGGCGGATCTATTCCAAGCGGGCGATGCTGGCGGCGGGCGCCACCGAGCGGCCCATCGCGTTTGAGAACAACGACCGCCCGGGCGTGATGCTGGCCGGTGCGGTGCGCGCCTATGCCAACCGCTGGGCGGTGACTCCGGACCAGACGGTTGCGGTCTTTACCAACAACGACGACGGCCACCGCACTGCCGCCGACCTGATCACCAAGGGCGTCAAGGTCACCGCGGTGATCGACACCCGCGCCGATGCGCCCAAGGTCGAAGGTGCCGAGCTGTTTGCCGGTGCCCAGGTGATCGACACCAAGGGCCGGCTGGGGCTGGAATGGGCACGGGTGCGCTTGGCAAACGGCACCACCCGCGACGTGCCTTGCGGGGCACTGGCGGTGTCCGGCGGCTGGAACCCGAACGTGCATCTGACCTGCCACCAGCGCGGCCGCCCCGCCTGGCGCGAGGATATTGCGGCCTTTGTGCCCGCGGGTGAGCTGCCGCAGAACATGTCGGTGGCCGGTGCCGCCAATGGCGATTTCTCCACCGCTGCCGCATTGCGCGCTGGTGCCGAGGGGGCCGTGGCCGCGCTGTCGGAGCTGGGGATCGAAGCGAAAGCTGCCGATCTGCCCGAGGCCGAGGGCGCGCCCATTAACGTGACTCCCTTCTGGTATGTGAAGGAAGGCAAGGGCCGCGCCTGGCTGGACCAGCAGAACGACGTCACCGTCAAGGACGTGAAACTGGCGCATCAGGAGAACTTCCGCTCGGTCGAGCACCTGAAGCGCTACACCACCCTTGGCATGGCGACCGATCAGGGCAAGACCTCCAACATGGGCGGTCTGGCGATCATGGCCGAACTGGCGGGCAAGCAGATCCCCGAGGTCGGCACCACCATGTTCCGCCCGCCCTATACGCCGGTGTCCTTCGGTGTGATGGCAGGCCGCTCGGTGGGCGAGGAGTTCCGCCCCACCCGCAAGACCCCCAGCCACAAATGGGCCGAGGAGCAGGGCGCGGTGTTTGTCGAGGTCGGCCAGTGGCTGCGGGCGCAGTGGTTCCCCCAGGCGGGCGAAACCCATTGGCGCCAGTCGGTTGACCGCGAGGTGCTGCAGACCCGCAACTCTGTCGGTGTCTGCGACGTGACCACGCTGGGCAAGATCGACGTGCAGGGCAAGGACGCTGCCGAGTTCCTGAACAAGATGTATGCCAATGCCTTTGCCAAGCTTCCGGTGGGCAAGGTCCGCTATGGCCTGATGCTGCGCGAGGACGGCATTGCCTATGATGACGGCACCGCGGCGCGTTTTGCCGAGGATCATTTCGTGGTGACCACCACCACCGCCAACGCAGTTCTGGTCTACCGCAACATGGAATTTGCGCGCCAGTGCCTGTTCCCTGACATGGATGTGCAGCTGATCTCGACCACCGAGGCCTGGGCACAGTTCGCGGTGGCGGGTCCGAATGCCCGTAAGCTGCTGCAAAAGGTCGTGGACCCCGAGTTCGACATCTCGAACGAGGCGTTTCCCTTCATGGCTTGCGGGGAAGTGACCGTGGCGGGCGGCTGCCGGGCGCGGCTGTTCCGGATCTCCTTCTCGGGCGAGCTGGCCTATGAGATCGCGGTGCCAACCCGGTACGGCGATGCGATGATCCGCAAGCTGATGGAAGCGGGCGAGGAGTTTGGCGCTGTTCCTTACGGCACCGAGGCGCTGGGCGTCATGCGGATCGAGAAGGGCCATGCGGCCGGCAATGAGCTGAACGGCACCACCTCGGCGCTGAACCTCGGCATGGGCAAGATGGTCAGCAAGAAGAAGGACTGCATCGGCAACACGCTGAGCGAACGACCGGGCATGAACCAGGAGGATGCGCTGAAGCTGGTGGGCTTCAAGCCGGTGAATGCCGCCGATCCGGTGCAGGCCGGGGCGCATCTGATGAACGCCGATGGCGAAGTCAGCGCGGCCACCGATCAGGGCTATATCACCTCTGCCGCCTATTCGCCGGTGCTGGGCTGTTCGATCGGGATCGGCTTCCTGAAGCGCGGCGACAGCCGCAAGGGTGAAGTGATCCGCGCGGTCAACCCGCTGGAGGGCAAGGAAACCCAGGTCGAAGTTGTCAGCGCGCATTTTGTGGATCCGGAAGGGGAGCGTCTCCGTGGGTAAGTTTGATAATCATGGGCTCAAAGCCATCTCTCCGCTGGGCGGGCATGAGCCGCGGGTGGATGTCTTCACAGGTCTCCAGATCCGTGAAGTCACCGACCGGGCGCTGGCCTCGCTGGCGGCACGCCAAGGCAGCGAAGATGCGGTGAAATCTGCGGCTGCTTCTTATCTGGGCGGGGCGTTGCCGGAGGCTGCCGGCTGGAGTGAGCACGGTGTGTTTGCTGCCTGGTGGATGGGGCCGGACCTGTGGATGGTTTCTGCCCCGCATGACAGCCACGAACTGATGGCGGCGGATCTGAAGCAGGCAGTGGGCGAGGCTGGCTCCGTTGTGGAACAGACCGACGGCTGGTGCCGCTTCGACATGGAAGGGCCGCGCTGCTTTGATGTGCTGGAACGGCTGTGCAACGCCAATGTCCGTGCGGGCAAGGGGGGCGATGCCACCCGTACCTCGATGGAGCATCTGGGTGTGTTCCTGCTGTGCCAGACCCCCGGGCAAGGATATTCGATCATTGGCCCGCGGTCCTCTGCCGGCTCGCTGCATCATGCGCTGGTGGCGGCGGCGAAATCGGTGATCTGAACAGAAAAAGGCCGGTGGTTTCTGAGAAAACCACCGGCCTTTTTGTGCCTGGTCTTTCCTGTTTGGGCGGGTCAGGCCGACGGGATCGGCCGGTTGTCCTGAACCCGGAACAGGTTCACCTTGCGGCGTTCCTCCTGCGGGGTGACGCCGAAGCTTTCGCGGTAGTGCTGCGACAGGGTGGAGGAAGTGGCGTAGCCCACCGCATTGGCGATCGAGGTGATCGAGTCGCGCGAATACATCACCAGCTGACGTGCCGCGTTCATCCGCAGGGTGCGGTAATAGATTGCCGGGCTCTGGCCGGTGGCGGCCTTGAAGCTGCGCTCCAGCTGGCGCGGCGAGACGCCGATCTCGCTGGCCGCGTCGCGGATCGACACCGGATGTTCCAGGTTGTCGGCAAACAGCTCCACCGCCTTGGCGACCGGCGGCGGCAGGCTGTCGGCGGTGCTGTCGGTCTTGAACGCAGGGGTCTTCTGGCGCACGCCCTCGGCCCGGACCATCGGGTGCTGGAACCAGCAGGCGACCTCGGTCATCACCGCGTCGCCCAGGGTCTGCTCGATCAGCTTGAGCGACAGGTCGAACATCGCTGCGGCGCCGCTGGCGGTGAAGCGGCGGCGGTCGAGGACGATAACGTCGTCGACGGTGGCCAGTGACGGGAATTCAGATGTGAAGGCCGCCTTGTAGCACCAGTGGACCGAGCAGCTGTGCCCGTCGAGCAGGCCGGAGCGGGCCAGGGGAAAGACGCCGCCGGAGACAGCGCCCATGTTGGTGCCGTGGCGGGCGAGGTGGCGCAGCTTGCCGTTGGAGGCCTTGGGGTCGTCGAACTTGCCCTGCGGGCTGGACAGCAGGAACAGGGTGTCGATGCCCTCCGCCCGGTCCAAGGAGCAATCAGGCTGGAACGCCACATTGGCGGAGGCGTTCACGCTGGCGCCGGTTTCAGAGATCAGTTTCCACCGGAAGGTATCGGTGCCGGCTATTTCGTTTGCCGCGCGCAGCGGTTCGATGGCCGAGGTCAGGCAGGCCATTGGAAAGCCGGGGAAAATCAGAAAGCCGAGTGTCATGGTTTTATCGCGCTGCATGAGGTGAATTATAGCTTGCGAAGAGGGATTCGCACAGCAGCGAAAGGGTGCCTGCGCCGTACAGGAAGGGGAAAACGGCGCAGGCGTATCTGCCTAGTTCTGCAGATATACTTCCAGCGTGTCGTCCAGGGCGTCCTTCCACGGGGTGTGGTGCACGGGCGCCATGGTGCCGGTGATGACCGATTTGTAGGAGTTGTTGCGGAAGGCCATGATGTCCTGGGCCTTATGCGCTTTCCACTCGTAGAAGGCCTGGCAGGCGCCGGCCACGTCGAAGGTCGGGTAATCGGTCTCCTCGATCAGCTCCAGCACGTAGTCGCCCTGGTATTTGATCGCGTATTTGACGTCGTCCGAGGCTTCCTCGCGCTCTTCGCGCTCTTTCACGTCGGCCAGCAGGGTTTCCTTGTCCGCCGGGATCTCGATCTTGCCCATGATCGCGTCGCGGACCCACCAGGCCTGCGCATCGAACATGTTGAAGGTGAACCACTGGTCCTGCATGCCCAGATAGAACATCTTGGGGTTATGCGCGTAGACCACGCCCTTGTAGAGGTCGGCAGTGGCCAGGCGGTTGGCGGTCTTCAGGCGCAGATCGTCCGGCAGGAAGTTGAAGAAATGCTTGTAGCCGGTGCAGAGGATGATCGCGTCGACCTCCTTCTGGGTGCCGTCGACGAAGGTGGCGGTGTTGCCCTCGACGCTTTCCAGCGCCGGTTTTTCTTCCCAGTTGTCCGGCCATTTGAAGCCCATCGGCGCGGTGCGGTAGGAGGTGGTGATCGACTTGGCGCCATACTTCCAGCACTGGGAGCCGATGTCCTCGGCAGAGTAGGAGGCGCCGAGAAGCAGGATGTCCTTACCGGCGAATTCGCGGGCGTCGCGGAAGTCATGGGCGTGCAGCACGCGGCCGTTGAAAGTGTCGAAACCGGGGTAGAACGGCACGTTCGGGGTCGAGAAATGGCCCGAGGCGCAGATCACGTGGTCGAAGTCTTCCTTGTAGGTGCTGTCCTTGGTGTGGTCATGCACGGTGACGGTGAAGTTGCCCTTGTCCTCGTTGTATTCGACCCAGCGGATCGGGGAGCTGAAGCGGATCCACTTGCGCACGTCCGCCTTCTTCACCCGGCCTTCGATGTAGTCGAACAGCACGGCGCGCGGCGGGTAGGAGGCGATCTGCTTGCCGAAATGCTCCTCGAAGGAATAGTCGGCGAACTCCAGGCCCTCCTTGGGGCCGTTCGACCACAGGTAGCGGTACATCGAGCAGTGCACTGGTTCGCCGTTTTCGTCCAGGCCGGTGCGCCAGGTGTAGTTCCACAGGCCGCCCCAGTCGTCCTGCTTTTCAAAGCAGACGATCTCCGGGATCTCTTCGCCCTTGTTGGCGGCGGACTGGAATGCGCGCAGCTGGGCCAGGCCGGACGGCCCTGCGCCGATGATGGCAATGCGTTTCTTGGTCATGTGGCTCTCCCATTGGTTCGGACCAATATTTTAATTTGGATCATTTGGTCTGGTCCAATTAGGTCCAAACTTGCACCAATAAGTCAACATTTTTTCACATCTGGAATAATTTGGTGCGCAATTGGACTGGAAGCGCGTTGTTTTCTTGGTAGGATTTCTTCATGAGTACGACCAGTTTTGCGCATCAGCTTGCCGCCCGCGCGGCGCTGCCCCGGTTGTCCGTGGGAATGAGAGAATCAGTGAATATCGGCTTTCTGGGCCCGCTTTCGGGCCGGGTGGAGAGCTGGGGGCTGCCGGGACTGAACGGCTGCCGGATCTGGGAGGACGGGCTGAACAAGGCCGGCGGGGTGCTGATCGGCGGCCGCCGCTACCCGATCCGCATCCATTCCTATGATTGCGGCTACGACCCCGAGCGCTCGCTGGAGGGTGCGGTTCAATTGGTACAGCAGCACAACGTTAAGCTGATGCTGATGCTGGGCGGCGATACCTTTGCGCCGGTGCGCGACTTCCTGATGCGCAACAAGGTGCTGACCTCCACCCTGCTGCCCAGCGACCTGTCGCCGGACACGCCCTATCTGATTGCGCCGAGCGAGGCGCATCCGATCCAGAACGTGACCGGCGTCGCCTGGCTGGCAGAGGCCAGGCCGGAACTGAAGACGGTGGCGCTGTGCAGCCAGTCCGACCTTTTGGGGCTGCCCGCGCAGGCGGTCTACCGGGCGGCGTTCAAGGCGGCGGGCAGGACGATCCTGCGCGAGGTGCAGTATGATCCCGGCGCCAGCGACCCGGCGCCGGTGGTGGATCCGATGCTGGAAAGCGGCGCCGATATCCTGTGCTGGTGCTCCTCATACGCGCCGTTGGTGCACGCGATGACGGAATACGCCCACGCCAAGGGGTTCACGGGGCAGATCATCAGCTGCACCATGGATGGCTATGACCGGCTGGTGGCGCGGACGTCGCCGGAATTCATGGAAGGCGTGGTGTTCCAGTTTCCGGATTTCGACGATCCGATGCTGCGGGAGAAGGCGTTTTTCTTCAACCGCCCGCATGAGTTCTACGAGGAGTACAACCGGCGTTTTCCGGGCAGCTGGTCGGCGGTGAGCTGGGAGTATGTGGCGATCCTGGATATCTGGCACAGCGCGGTGGAGAAGGCAGGTTCGGTTGAGCCGCCGTCGGTTCTGGCGGCGATGAAACAGCTGGGGCATGTCACCCATGCCTTTGGCCACGCGGAGTGGTGGGGCGAGGATATCTTCGGCATTTCCAACGCCTTGGTCGGTGACTGGCCGGTGGTGACAATCCAGGAAGGCAAGGCGCGGATTGCCGCTTTCAAGTCGATTCCGGCGTGGCTGGCGGAGCATTCCGGGCTGTTGAAATCGGAGATGGAAGCGCTGGGGCAGCTGTGGCATCAGCGGCTGGAGAGCGGCGCGCCGGGCAGCGAAGTCAGCTCGCGCGCGGTGAAGGGCTGAGCGGGCTCAGACCTCCTGCAGCAGCAGCTTCTGCTCGTCGATCAGGTGCAGCTTGATGAACTCGACCGCCGATTCCACATCGCGCGAGGCGATGGCGTTGAACAGCGTGTTGTAGCGCTTCTGGTAGTCCTGGATCCGCTGTGGCGTCAGGTGGCGGCGGCGCAGCGCAGTGCGGTAGGACAGGCGGCAGGCCTCGATCGTCAGCTCGTAGCAGGAGTGCAGCAGCGGGTTGCCGGTGCCTTCGGCGATCTTGCGGTAGAGATCCTCCTCTGCCTCGATGAATTCGCCGGGATCAGTGCGCACGGCCTCGACGCGGGACAGGGTCTGGTCCAGCTCCTCGATCTGGCGCGGGGTCATATTGATCACCGCCAGGCGCACCAGTTCCGGCTCCAGAATGCCGCGCACCACCAGGTGGTCGAGCGGCGAGACCTCCTGGGCCAGTGAAGTGTAGGAAGAGGTTTCCGGTTTGGGATCGGAACGGAATTTCACAAAGCTGCCGGAGCCGGCCCGGCGGTTGATCACGTTCTGGCTGGCCAGCACATCCAGCGCCTCGCGCACGGTGTTGCGTGCCACCCCCAGTTCGGAGGCCAGCGTGCGTTCGGAAGGCAGCCTCGTGTCCACCGGATAGGTGCCGGACTTGATCCGGGCAAAGAGCGTGTCGATCACCACCTGCACCGTGGCGCCGACGGAATGGGTGGTGAGGATTTGCGAAGTGGTGTCTTCTGCTGAACTCATGGTTTGCCTTCTTTGCGGGCCGGATGAGCGGGATTGCCCCTGCTCCTGTTCGCTGCGGCGGGTATTCTGCCGCAGGCGGCGGTTGCGATGCAACTGTTCGCCGCAGTCTCAACTGGTCCTCAGCCTAGCCTGTCGTGCGCCGGGCAGCAAGAAAGCAGAAGAAAATTGGTTCCTTTCCGCGGTTCCTGCGGCTGCAGTCGGATCTAGCCTAAGGGGTTATTTTTATGTTGTTTTCGCATCTTTTATACGGGGGAGCGCGGCAGTGGTCTGAAATTGGTTCCTGTCAGCTCCGTGATTTGCCGCGGGCTGGTGCAGCCGCCCGCTAGGCCGGCCGCCGCGTGTCGGCAGCGCAGCAACTTTTTTGTTTCCTTTGACGGTACGGGCTTGGGAAAAACTAGTAACCACAGTAAAATAATTTTCGCGTGGTTTGTTGTGTTTCGGAAAGTTTTTGCATATCGGCTGCTGCGCGCTTGTCAGAGGCTGTCCATAAGGAAGATAACACAGTGGCTAAACTCAAAGATGATAGTGACGCAGTGGCACATAACCTCTCTCAAGACCCGCACCGGGTGCGCGATGGCGCAGAAAAAGTTCTGGAAGTGGCGATCGGCCGCGAAGTGCGGTCGTTCCGGCGGCAGCAGGGGATCACGGTGGCGGACCTGGCCAATCTGACCGGCCTGTCGATCGGGATGCTGTCGAAGATCGAGAACGGCAACACCTCGCCGTCGCTGACCACGCTGCAGCTTCTGGCGAACGCGCTGAGCGTGCCGATCACGTCGTTCTTCCGCCGCTTCGAGGAAAGCCGCGAGGCGGTGCACACGAAGGCCGGGGAAGGTGCCGAAACCGAGCGTGCCGGCACCCGGGCCGGGCATCAGTACCAGCTGCTGGGCCATCTCGGCGCGAATGCCTCGGGCGTCATGGTTGAGCCATACATGATCACCCTGACCGAAGAGTCGGATGTCTTCCCGACCTTCCAGCACGACGGTGTGGAGATGCTCTACATGCTGGAAGGTGAGGTGGATTACCGCCATGGCGACAAGGTGTTCCCGCTGAAGCCGGGGGATACGCTGTTTTTTGACGCGGATGCGCCGCACGGGCCGGAGGAGCTGGTCAAGCTGCCCGCGCGCTACCTGTCGATCATTTCCTACCCGCAATCGAGCTGACGCGCAGCCGGGGGAGCGCCCGCCTGCTTCGGGGCTTCTGAAGATGCCCCTGCACCACCCGGCCGGGCGCCGCGCATTGCGCGGCGCTTTTTGGCTTCCGGGGCAGCCGTGCCGCCGCCCCCCCCAAAAAAAGAAACTGCCGGAGCCAGAGGCAACGGCAGTCAGTGAAGCGGGCCTACGTGACAGGGGGTAGGGACGGCCCGCAAGTCCGCTCGGGATCAGTCGTCGTCGGGCCAGATGCCGTCCGAGGTCGGGCTGCCGTCGTCAAACTGCGAGAGCCATTCCACCATCAGAGGGCGGTTGTCGATGAAGCCCTTGTAGGTTGCCAGCTCCTCCGGCAGGTCGCGGATCACCCGGTGCAGGCGGCGGGCCCATTTCGGCACCGTGACCAGATCGTTGAAGCTGATCAGGTAGCAGCGGATCGGGAACACCAGCGCGTTGGAGCGCGGCAGGCGGAAGAAGGTCTGCAGTTCGACCCGCAGGTGCTGCTTGTCGCCGATGTTCTCCATCGTCAGCCCCTGCTTCATCACGCCCCATTTGTGGTAGTTCTCGGGGCTGGTGTCCAACAGCGGGTTGACCGTCATCGTCCAGTTCAGTCGGCGGGCGGGCTGGCCTTGCTGGATGTTCAGGAGGAACTTCAGCGCCCGCACGAAGATGCCCATCTCATGCGCTTTCGGGACCGGCGCGTGCCATTCGAAGAAGTTCATGCCGATATCGAAGTCCAGCGACCAGTCGGCCTGGGTGGTGACCATGCCGGCATCCATCCACAGGTTGTCGTCGCGCTGGTCGAGCACCGCAAAGTCGCCCTGGGTCTGGCGGGTGATGTATTCCATCGGGCCGTAGGGCAGGGTGCTTTCATCGAGGAAGGTGAAAGTGTCGTCGATGCCCAGCGGCTTGTTGATCCAGCGCCAGCGGTTGCCGTCCTTGTGCAGTTCGAACAGGTCCGGGTATTCGCGCGCCTTGGCTTCCATGATCAGCTCGACCAGGTCCCAGCCCGCAAGAGTCATATGCGGCAGCGACTGGCAGCGCAGCGGGTCGTTTGCCAGCACCCGGGCGCGGTCCTTCATTTCCGAGACATAGTGCTCGTCCACGTCGAAGGTGCGTTCAAACACCGAGCCGGGCCGGTAGGAGGTGTGCGGCTCCATGTTCACCGAATACATGTAGCTGTCTTCGTGGAACGGGAAGGGGAAGCGTTTGATCGCCCAGTCCGAGTTCTTGAAGGTGAAGTCGCCGTGGAAGGTTTCGTCGTTGAATTGGATGGTCATGTCTGTCTCCCTCAGCGGTCCAGAACCAGTGTCTTGCCTTCAAAGCGCGACACGCAAGGCATGATGTGCTTGCCGCCGGCCTTTTGTTCGTCGGTCAGCCAGTGGTCGTAGTGCAGGAACTTGCCGTCGTAGCCGATGACACTGGTCTCGCACTGGCCGCAGGCGCCGCCGCGGCAGAGGTAGGGGGCGTCGATGCCGGCTGCTTCCAGCGCTTCCAGCAAGGACTGATGCTCGCCGACCTGGACGATCTTGTTCGAGACCGCGCATTTCACCTCGAACGGTTTGCCGGAGGCGGGTGCCAGGAATTCCTCGGAATGCACCGCCTCGCGCGGCCAGCCCATTTCCTCGGCGGTGGAATGCACCCATTCGATCATGCCCTTGGGGCCGCAGACGTA
Organism: Leisingera sp. McT4-56; assembly: GCF_020514995.1. Classification (NCBI taxonomy): domain Bacteria; kingdom Pseudomonadati; phylum Pseudomonadota; class Alphaproteobacteria; order Rhodobacterales; family Roseobacteraceae; genus Leisingera; species Leisingera sp. McT4-56. The sequence goes on from NZ_JAJALF010000015.1 coordinate 107,931, forward strand.
GACATGGGTGCCCAGCGGCTGGTTGGCGAGCAGGGTCTTGAGGTCGATCGCCTCGTTCTGATCGTCATGATAGATGTGCACCCTGCCGGGATAGTGCTCTGTCAGCTCCTTGGCGTAGGTGCCCAAGGATGCGGTGCGGACCGAGTAGTGCAGCTCAAAATGGCCGCCCATCATGGAGAGCTGATGCATCTGCGCCATGAAGGGGGTGATGCCGATGCCGCCGGCCAGCATCAGATGTTTGCCCGCGCGCAGGTCCAGCGAGAACAGGTTCACCGGGTTGGAGATCACCATCTCCATCCCTTCCTTGACCTGGGTATGCATGAACTTGGAGCCGCCGCGGCCTTGATCGTCGCGCCGTACCGAGATGGTGTAGGCGCCGCGGTCGGCCGGGTTGGACATCAGCGAATAGGCGTTGAGCCGGGTGATATCGCCGTCCTGCATTTCCACCACGGTATGCGCCCCGCCTGAGAAAGTGGGCAGGTCGCCGCCGCCGGTGCGGACGAATTTGAAACGGGTGACCAGGTCGTTGATCGGTTTGACCTCGGCCACGGTGACATTCAGTTTTGCGGTGCCAGCACTCATTTGAACAGCTCCACTTTCTCGGGGATGTTGCCCGGATCCTCGGCGTCCACCCGCACGCCCTGGAAGGCCGCGAGGCGGCGCGAGTAGTGATCGCGCACGAACAGGCTGAGGCCGCAGTGGCTGCATTCGAAGGGGTCGGTGGTGACGTCCTCGGTGATGCCCTTGCAGTGCACGCACTGCATGCGCCGCGCGGTGGAGCCGCGGTGTTCGGCCTGGATCGCGGTGTGCGGGATGCCGGCCGCGGTGGCCTCGGCCATCGCCTGGCCCATCAGGCTTTCGGTGCCGCTGAGATACACCTGGGTGCCCATGTGGCAATCCAGCAGGGCGCGGCGGATGCGGCCTTGCGCGGCTTCATAGGACGGCCCGGCGTAATACTGGCCCGCACCCAGCTCCTCCAGCTGGCTGCTGTATTTAGTGCCGGTTTTCTTGGGGATGTAGATGATATGGGCCTTGGCCCAGAAGCCCTGGTCCACGGATTTGGCGAGATCGAGGATCGCTTCGGCGCCTTCGGCGTCGGCGATCATCAGGTGGCCGCTGCCGGAGCGGGCCTCAAGCTCGCCGTAGACCGGGCGGCTGGTGATGGAAGGGGGGAATTGGGTTTTAGACATGTGGGTCGCTTTTCCTGCAGTCCGGGTGAACGAAAACAGGCGCCCCCGGAGTGGGGACGCCCGGGATTCGGCTCAGCCTTTTGCGGTCCGGCGTTTCTTTTCCGGATCGTGGAACGGCATTTCCGCTGCAACACAGGGGATTTCGCCGGTGGAGTTCTTGACGGTCAGCGGCACGCCGGGTTCGGCGCAGTCGGCCGGCATGCGGGCGATGCCCACATTGTGCTCGTTCAGCGGCGAGTACATGCCGATGGTGACGACGCCGACCTGCTTGCCGTCGCGCAGGAGCGGCGCGCCCTCTTCGGCCGGCTCGGTGCCTTCCAGCTTGACGCCGTAGATCTTGAAGCGCTCCTTGCCTTTCAGGCGGTAGTGCTCCTCGGCGCCGCGGAAGCCGGTCTTGCCCGGCGAGACGGTGAAGTCGAGGCCCAGCTCCCACAGGGTGTCGCCGCATTTCTCGTTCTCGAAGGGGTGCATTTCCGAGTTGTCATACGGGAAGAACAGCAGGTAGCTTTCTGCCCGCAAGAGGTCGAGGGTGGTGAAGCGTGTCGGGATGATGCCCATCGGGGCGCCTTTTTCGACCAGGTTGTCCCAGATATGCGGCGCGTCCTGGCCGCGGCAGAAGATCTCGTAGCCGCGCTCGCCGGTGTAGCCGGTGCGGGAAATGGTGACGGGCTTGTCGAACAGGGTGGTGTGGATGTGGCTGAAGTAGACCACGTCGCGGATGCCGGGCACGCCCTGTTTTTCCAGGAAATCGACTGCCGTCGGCCCCTGCAAGGAGATGTCGTGCAGGTTGTCGTCAAAGCGGATGTCGACGTCGCGGCCCTGGGCCGCCATGGTCAGCTGCTCGTGGCCCTGGCCGGAGCCGTGCACCACCATCCAGCTGTTCGGACCCATGCGGTAGATCACGCAGTCGTCGACGAACTTGCCTTCGTCGTTCAGCATGCAGGCATAGGTGCTGCGGCCGGGTTTGATCTTTTCCACGTTGCGGGTGGTGGCCCGGTCGATGACGTGGCTGGCATGGGGGCCGACGATGTGAACCTTCTTGAGGCCGGACACGTCCATGAAGCCCGCTTTGGTGCGGATCGCCATGTATTCTTCGGTCTGGTCCTTGTCATAGGTCCAAGCGGTGCCCATGCCGCTCCAGTCTTCCAGATCCGAGCCCAACGCGCGGTGGCGGTCAGCAAGGGTTGAGAAGCGCCAGGATGCAGTCATTTCTAAAGTCTCCCTATTGGTGCGGACCAAAATTCTTGATTTGGTTCCTTTGGTCTGGTCCAGTTAGCCAAGAGAGGGGGTGTTGTGTCAATGAATATTCCTATCAGGAAAAAGATTTCTCTTAAAAGGCAGATTTCGAACGTGTTTGCGGCATGAACTGGCCTGAAACGGTCTTATTGGCGGGCCGCCTGGGGTTGCGAAATCCGCCAAATGACCCGCCTGAAGTGAGAATCGCCTGGGATTGCGTCGGATGGTTGAGTGATTCTGCCGCATTTCGGCAGGTGTGCCCTGTGTCCGCCAGCAGCTCGCTGGGAGGGCCGCAGCCCGGATCAGGCCGGAAGCGGGCGGATTTAGCCCTTGTCTGGCTGGGGTTTAAGGGGGGCAAGCGGCGTTGCCGGAGACCGGCTCAGCTGCAGGGCGCTTTCCCTAAAGGTAACAATTTTTCACATGATTATTGACAGCCCGCCCCGCTGGGGCACAGTATTTCGGTAAAATAATATTCCCAAGAGGCAACAAATGCCCGGGATACTGCCAACAGGAGGGCAAAACATTGGATGGAAATCTGAACGCGTTAACAACGGTGTTCACCGAGTTCTATTACTGGGTGACCGTTGTCTTCATGTTCCTCATTCACGTGGGGTTCTGCATGTATGAGGTCGGCGCCAGCCGCCACCGCAACCACATGCACACACTGATGAAGAACATCATGATCATTCCCTTGGTCACGGTGACCTTCTTCTTCTTCGGCTGGTGGATCTACTGGTCCTTCCCCAGCTTCCCGTTCTTCGGCGGGCTGAACCATGATGCGGGGGCAGCGAACCTGCCGTGGTCGGAAAACATGGGCACCAACCTGTCGGACCGGATCACCGGTGTGTTCTGGGCAGCGTTCCTGCTGTTCTCCTGGACCGCGGCCTCGATCGTGTCCGGTGCGGTCATTGAACGGATCCGCTCCTCCGCTCTGTGGGTGCATGCGGTGATGATCGGTTCGGTGTTCTGGATCATCGACGCCGCCTGGGGCTGGCATGCCGAGGGCTGGATGGTGAAATACCTGGGCTATCACGATGCCTATGCGTCCGGCGTGATCCACGCGATTGCCGGCGGCTACGCGCTCGGTGTCATCATGGTGCTGGGCCCGCGTCTGGGCAAGTTCGCCGCCGACGGCACCCCGCGGGACATCCCGCCGCATAACCCCTGGATGCTGACCATCGGGATCTTCCTGATCTATTCGGGTTTCTGGGGTTTCTACGCGGCCTGCAACATTCCGGCGATTTCGCCTGAGGGCATCGGCGGACTGCTGACCGGCGAGACCTGGACGGCCACCAATATCTACCTGGCGCCGACCTCGCTGTCCGCGATTACCTTCAACTTCCTGATGTCGCTGTCCGGCGGCCTGATGGCGGCCTATGTGGTGTCCAAGGGCGATGCGTTCTGGACCTTCTCCGGCGGCCTGGCGGGTATCATCACCGCCTCTGCGGGCAACGACCTGTACCATCCGATCCAGGCGATGCTGGTCGGCGCGGTTGGTGTCGTGATCGTCTACAAGCTGCACTACTGGGTCGAGCGCACCTTTAAGATCGACGATGCGGTTGGTGCGGTTGCGGTGCATGGCTATTCCGGCATCGTGGGCCTGATCATCGCAGGCTTCCTGCTGTGGGGCGCACCGAGCTCGCCGTATGAAGGCTATGCCGCCGTTAACCCGGTCGGCCAGACCGTCGGCGCGGTGATCATGTTTGGTGTGCTTGGCTGGCTGCCGGGCTTTGTGATCGCCAAAATGCAGGCGGCGGCCGGCGTGCTGCGCATCCCGGTCGAGGTCGAGCTGCAAGGTCTCGATTACGCCGAACACCATGCCTACGAAGATGCCAAGGCCGAAATCATCGCTGCTGACAAGGCTGCGTTGAACGGTGGCGGTGTTCCAGCTGAATAAGGAGAATTGAAATGTCGACAATCGGTTACGACAGCTGGGCCGTGGACCTGGCGGAGGTCGGGGCGGTCTATCCCTTCCAAGGATCAGAAGGACTGATGGTGCTCCTTGGCGTGATCTTCTGGATCGGCTGGCACAGGATCCAGTTTGTCCGGGAGGGGGCGCATTTGGAAAAGGCCAAGAATATGGGAGACAAGGAAAAAATAAGTTCCTTGCTCGAGAAATACTGACCTGAATGAACACGGGGGCGCGCCATCACGGCGCGCCCTTGTTTCCTTCTAAGGAAAATAAGTTTCATAAGAGTTGAACGAATGAACGCAAACTGCTAGCGTTGATTCGAGTTGAAAACCAGGAGGCACACCCATGTGCGGGATTGTCGGTCTTTTTCTGAAAGACAAATCACTAGAGCCGAAGCTGGGCGATATGCTCACCGATATGCTCATCACCATGACGGACCGCGGTCCGGACAGCGCCGGCATTGCCATCTATGGCGCGGACAGCAGCGGGCGGGCCAAGCTTACCGTTCAGTCCGATGCGCCGGAGGAAGCCTTTGACGGGCTCGACGGGGCGCTGGCCGAAGCGCTGAGCGGCGATGTGTCGATCCGGGTGATCGACACCCATGCGGTGCTGGAGCTGCCCGCGGGCAAGGAAGAAGAGGCCCGCGCCGCGCTGGCGGAGCTGCGCCCGGGACTGCGGGTGATGAGCGCAGGCGACACCATCGAGATCTACAAGGAAGTCGGCCTGCCTGAGAAGGTTGCCGAGCGCTTCAACGTGCGCGGCATGGGCGGCAGCCATGGCATCGGCCACACCCGCATGGCCACTGAATCCGCCGTGACCACCGAGGGCGCGCATCCGTTCTCCACCGGCTCCGACCAGTGCCTGGTGCACAATGGCTCGCTGTCCAACCACAACGCGCTGCGCCGCAAGCTGCGCCGCGAAGGCGTGCGGATCGAAAGCCAGAACGACACCGAAGTGGGCGCTGCCTACCTGACCTGGAAGATGCAGAACGGCGCATCGCTGGGCGAGGCGCTGGAAAGCAGCCTGGAGGACTTGGACGGCTTCTTCACCTTTGTGGTCGGCACCAAGGACGGTTTTGGCGTGGTCCGCGATCCGATCGCCTGCAAGCCGGCCGTGATGGCAGAGACCGACCAGTATGTGGCCTTCGGCAGCGAATACCGCGCGCTGGTCAATCTGCCGGGCATCGAAGACGCCCGCGTCTGGGAGCCCGAACCCGCAACCGTTTACTTCTGGAACCACTAAGATGCAGACATATGATCTTGAAGCAAATGGCCTGCGCGGTCTGAACTCGGCCCTGCAGGAACTCAACGGCAGCACCAACAAGACTGCCTGGGAAATCGTCAACCCCAAGGGCAGCCATGCGATTGCCGTTGGCCTGAACTCGCCGGTCGAGGTGACCGTCAAGGGCTCCACCGGCTACTATTGCGCCGGCATGAACCAGCAGGCGACGGTCCGGGTCGAAGGCTCGGTCGGGCCCGGTGTGGCGGAAAACATGATGTCCGGTACCGTGATCGTCGATGGCGACGCCAGCCAGTATGCCGGGGCCACCGGCCATGGCGGCCTGCTGGTGATCAAGGGCAATGCGTCGTCGCGCTGCGGCATCTCGATGAAGGGCATCGACATCGTCGTCCATGGCAACATCGGCCACATGTGCGCCTTCATGGCGCAGGCGGGCAATCTGGTGGTGCTGGGCGATGCCGGCGATGCGCTGGGCGACAGCTGCTACGAGGCGCGGTTCTTTGTGCGCGGCTCGGTCAAGAGCCTTGGCGCCGACTGCATCGAGAAGGAAATGCGCCCGGAGCATATCGAGATCCTCAAGGATCTGCTGGCACGCGCCGGCGCGGATGCGAAGCCGGAGGAGTTCAAGCGCTACGGCTCCGCCCGCAAGCTCTACAACTTCGACGTCGACAACGCGCAAGCGTACTAAGGACAGGGATCACTAGACATGGATAGCAATAACATCCCCCGTACGGTTCCGATCCAGTCGGCGACCTTCTCGAACCCGATCAACGCGGAAATCCGCCGCGCGGCGGCCACCGGGATCTATGACATCCGCGGCGGCGGCGCCAAGCGCCGGGTCCCGCATTTCGATGACCTGCTGTTCCTCGGCGCCTCGATCTCGCGCTACCCGCTGGAGGGCTACCGCGAGAAATGCGAGACCAAGGTGACACTGGGCACCCGCTTTGCCAAGAAGCCGATTGAGCTGGATATCCCGATCACCATCGCCGGCATGAGCTTTGGCGCGCTGTCCGGCCCCGCCAAGGAGGCCCTGGGCCGCGGCGCCTCCGCTGCGGGCACCTCGACCACCACCGGCGACGGCGGCATGACCCCGGAAGAGCGCGGCCATTCCACCAAGCTGGTCTACCAGTATCTGCCGTCCCGCTATGGCATGAACCCGGACGACCTGCGCAAGGCGGATGCGATCGAGGTCGTGGTCGGTCAGGGCGCCAAGCCCGGCGGCGGCGGCATGCTGCTGGGCCAGAAGATCTCTGACCGGGTTGCGGAAATGCGCACCCTGCCGAAAGGCATCGACCAGCGCTCTGCCTGCCGCCACCCGGACTGGACCGGCCCGGATGACCTGGAAATCAAGATCCTGGAACTGCGCGAGATCACCGATTGGCAGGTGCCGATCTACATCAAGGTCGGCGGCACCCGCCCCTACTACGACACCGCGCTGGCGGTGAAGGCCGGCGCTGACGTTGTGGTGCTGGACGGCATGCAGGGCGGCACCGCGGCCACCCAGGATGTGTTCATCGAGCATGTCGGCCTGCCGACCCTGTCCTGCATCCGCCCCGCGGTGCAGGCGCTGCAGGACCTGGGCGTGCACCGCGAAGTGCAGCTGATCGTCTCCGGCGGCATCCGCACCGGCGCCGATGTGGCCAAGGCGATGGCGCTGGGCGCCGACGCGGTTGCAATCGGCACCGCGGCGCTGGTTGCGCTGGGCGACAACGACCCGAAATGGGAAAGCGAGTACCAGAAGCTGGGCACCACCACCGGCGCCTATGACGATTGGCACGAAGGCCTGGATCCGGCCGGCATCACCACCCAGGATCCTGAGCTGATGAAGCGCCTGGACCCGGTCGATGCGGGCCGCCGCCTGCGCAACTACCTCAAGGTGATGACGCTGGAAGCCCAGACCATCGCCCGAGCCTGCGGCCACAACCACCTGCACAACCTCGAGCCCGAGGATCTGTGCGCCCTGACCATGGAGGCCGCCGCGATGGCGCGGGTGCCGCTGGCCGGGACCGACTGGTATCCGGGCAAAGCCGGGTTCTGATGATTGGCGGGGCGCGGCTGGCAACAGTCCGCGCCCCATTTTCGAAATACGTTCAACAGGGAAAGGAAGTAGGACCATGACAACAGATCTGGCTGCTTTCGCAAAAGAAAAAGGCGTCAAATACTTCATGATCTCCTTCACCGACTTGTTCGGTGGCCAGCGCGCCAAACTGGTGCCGGCGCAGGCGATCGCGGATATGCAGGAAGACGGGGCCGGCTTTGCCGGTTTTGCCACCTGGCTTGACCTCACCCCGGCGCATCCGGACATGCTGGCGGTGCCGGATCCGTCCTCGGTGATCCAGCTGCCGTGGAAGCCGGAGGTCGCCTGGGTGGCGGCTGACTGCGTGATGGAAGGCGAGGACGTGGCCCAGGCGCCGCGCAATGTGCTGCGCCGTCTGATCAAGGAGGCCGCGGACGAAGGCCTGCACGTGAAGACCGGCATCGAGGCCGAGTTTTTCCTGCTGACCCCGGAAGGCGACGAGATCTCCGACCCGTTCGATACGGCGGAAAAACCCTGCTACGACCAGCAGGCGGTGATGCGCCGCTATGACGTGGTGCGCGAGATCTGCGACTACATGCTGGAGCTGGGCTGGGGCCCGTACCAGAACGACCACGAGGACGCCAACGGCCAGTTCGAGATGAACTGGGAGTTCGATGATGCGCTGTCGACCGCCGACAAGCACAGCTTCTTCAAGTTCATGACCAAGTCGGTGGCGGAGAAGCACGGCTACCGTGCGACCTTCATGCCGAAACCGGTCGAGGGTCTCACCGGCAACGGCTGCCACGCCCATATCTCGGTCTGGGACGCGCCGGGCAAGGATGCCCGGGTCAACGTCTTTGCCGGGGAAAAAGGCGCGGGCCAGATTGCCGAGCTGGGCCTGTCGGAGCAGGGCGGCTGGTTCCTGGGCGGCATCATGAAGCACGCCTCGGCGCTGGCGGCGATCACCAACCCGACGGTGAACTCCTACAAGCGGATCAATGCGCCGCGCACCATGTCGGGCGCGACCTGGGCGCCGAACACCGTGACCTGGACCGGCAACAACCGCACCCATATGGTGCGCGTTCCCGGCCCCGGCCGGTTCGAGCTGCGCCTGCCGGACGGGGCGGTGAACCCCTATCTGCTGCAGGCGGTGATCATCGCTGCGGGCCTTTCGGGCATCCGCTCCAAAGCCGACCCGGGCCCGCGCCATGACATCGACATGTATGCCGAAGGCCACACCATCACCGATGCGCCGAAGCTGCCGCTCAACATGCTGGATGCGCTGCGCTTCTACGACAAGGACGACGGGCTGAAGGCGATGATGGGCGAGGAGTTCTCCGCAGCCTATCTGAAAATGAAGCAGCAGGAATGGAACTCCTTCGTCAACCATTTCTCCCGCTGGGAGAAGGACAACACGCTGGATATCTAGGCACTGATTCCCCTGTCCGGCCTCTGGGCCGGACCTTGCACGGCCCGGGCAATGCCCGGGCCTTTTCATATGCGGCAGCGCCTGCCGCATATGCGCCGCCTTCACCCGGGGTGAAATTCCGCCTGTTTCCGATCGGCGGCGGAAATGCGGGAAATGCCAGGTTTTTCAGGGGAAACGGGTCAGGAATGTGTTGACGCCCAGGAAAATTAATTGAGTAATAGGAATATATCTTGCCTCGCATTGAACTTTTGCAGCGGGGAGTGAACCGGAACTGATGGCAGCAGGGAGACGGCCATGAGCTACAAGAGTGACATCGAGATTGCGCGTGAGGCGCAGAAGAAGCCGATCCAGGAGATTGGCGCGAAGATCGGGATTTCCAGCGACGACCTG
>NZ_JAJALF010000016.1:0-115340 GCF_020514995.1 Leisingera sp. McT4-56
GGCCGCCGAACCGGGTCTCCTGGGTGTCATTCACCTGGCCGGCAAAGCGCAGGCCGCCGCCCGCGTCCAGCTCCATCACGCTGATCGAGCTGCTGCCCGACGCGCCCGCCAGCACCCAGGTCCGCCCGCCGGCCTCAACGGTTTCCAGCGCGGTGATGCCAGAGACCGCCAGCCCCTGCTCCAGCCCCAGTTCCCCGGCCGGCGACAGGCTGCCGTCCGCCGCATCCGCACGGTAGCTCCGCAGCCCCTGCGCATCCGCCGCCAGCAGCACCGGCCCGCCCGGCCCCTGCACCGCGGCCAGCAGCGCCGCGCCCTCCAGCGCATAAGCCGCATCGCCGCCCGCGCGGCCCGCCGCCGCTTCCGCCGCGCCCGCCGCATCCAGCCGCCAGCCCTGCAGCCGGCCGCCGGCCTGGGAGACGCCGTAGAACGCGCTCTTGCCATCCGCCAGCTGCAGCACCGCCGCCGCGCCGAACCCGCCCGGCTCCGCCGCGTCCAGCGCCGCGCTGTTCTGGCGGCCCAGGCTGCCGTCCGCCTGCAGCCCCCAGGAGGTGAAGGCGCTGCCGGCGGTGCCCTCCTGCACCAGCCGCAGGCTGCCGCCCGCCTCTGCCAGCTGGAAACTGCCGGTGCGCAGGGAGGCCTGCCCGTGCAGCGCCTGGTCCTGCAGCTGCGGCAGCCGGCCGCTGCCGTCCAGCCGCCAGCAGCTGATGCCGCCGTTCATCCCGGTGATGGCGTAAAGCGTGGCCTGCCCGTCCTGCACCGCGATCTCCAGATCGCGCAGGTCGCTGCCGAAAATCAGATCTTCCGTGCCGAACCGTCCGCTGAATGCCAGTGCCATGGCCCGCTCCCTTGCGTCTCAAAACCCAGGCGCGAAGCTGGCGGGCGGGCGCGGCGCAAAGCAGGAAGCAAAACAGGCAAAATCAGGGACATTGTTTACAGATTGACGACAATTGCGCGAACAAGCCGGGAACGGGGGCGGAACATGCCCAGCCCGCGGGCAGGCCCCAAGGAGGTGTTGCGCACCCGGCGTACGCCCCGTTAGCGCCGCCTTGACGCGGCTCTGGCAGTCTGGCGCGCAAGATCCCCCTCTGCCCCGCAACAGGAGCCCCGCCATGACCCAGGCCTCGCCGATCCTCGCCCTGCCCTATCTGATGCCGTCCCAAGCGCAGAAACATGTGACCCACAATGAGGCGCTGCAGATGCTGGATGCGCTGGTGCAGCTCAGCGCCGAAGGCTTCGATGCCGCCACGCCCCCCGCCAGCCCGGGCCTGGGCGAGACCCATGTGCTGGCAGCCAGCCCCGCCGGCGCCTGGGCCGGCCACGGCGCGGAAATCGCGGTCTGGCAGGGCGAGGGCTGGCTGTTCCTGGCGCCGCGGCCGGGCTGGCGCGCCTGGGGCGCGGCCGAGAGCGAGCTGAGGATCTGGGACGGCAGCGCCTGGATCCTGCCGCCCGCCGCAACCCAGAACCTCGCCCGCGTCGGGGTCGGAACCACGGCGGATGCCGCCAATCCGCTGTCGGTTGCGGGGCCCGCGACGCTGCTGACCCACTCAGGCAGCGGCCATCAGCTGAAGCTGAACAAGGCCGCCGCCGCCGACACCGCCGCGCTGCTGCTGCAGACCAGCTGGAGCGGCCGCGCCGAGATCGGCCTAGCCGGCAATGACGATCTCTCGGTCAAGGTCTCCGGCGACGGCAGCAGCTGGCACACGGCGCTGACGCTGGCCGCCGCCAGCGGCTATGCGGGCCTCGGCACCGCCAGCCCGGCGGCGCATCTGGAGATTGCCGGCGGCAGCGCCGACTACCTGCTGGCCGGCAGCGGCAGCCCGGATTTCCGGCTCGGCGCCGATGGCAACGGCAGCTGCGCCGGCGCCTGGACCGGCGGCGGCGCCGATTACGCCGAATGGTTCGAATGGGCCGACGGCAACCCCGGGGCTGAGGACCGCCGCGGGATCTCGGTGGTGCTGGAGGGCGCAAGGATCCGCCCCGCGGACCCCGGCGAGCCCCCCGCCGGCGTGATCAGCGCCAGCCCGGCGGTGATCGGCGACGGCGACATGGGCGGGTGGAAAGGGCGCTGGCAGCGCGACGATTACGGCGCGCTGCTGCGCGATGCGGAGGGGCGCCCGCTGGAAAACCCCGCCTATGATCCCGCCCGGGCCTACCTGCCGCGGGAGGCGCGCCCGGAATGGGCGCTGGTGGGGCTGCTCGGCAAGCTGCGCCTGCGCCGCGGCCAGCCCGTGGCCCCGGGCTGGATCCGGATGCGGCAGGCCGCGCCGGAGGTGGAGGAATGGCTGGTCCGCTGATGCCGGGCCCCGCCTGCGCCTGCCGCAGGTCAGTCGGGCCAGAGCTCCCACATCTGCAGCAGGGTGCGGCGGGCAAAACCGGTGAACTTCCCCCCGGCATTGGGATAGCTGGTCAGCTCGCCGAACACCGGCCCCCGCGGGGTCAGGTAGAAATCCAGCCGCAGCAGCCAGGGCAGCCGCCGCGACAGATGCTCGGCCATGGCAATCAGCGCGCCGTAGCCGGGCGGCACCGTGAACTCCTCCGCCTCGGGCCAGCCTTTCTCCGCATGCGGCAGGCGGCGCCCCTCGCGGTCCACCGTGGCCAGGCTGCGCTTGCCGTCCGGGGCGTTGCGGTCATGCACGCAGACAAAGCCGGCATGGCCGCCCGCGGCAAACACCTTGAAATCGCGCGGGACCGCCAGCGCCGGATCCTCTGCCGCCTGCACATCCGCCAGCAGCTCTTCGGCCATGACCGGCACCGGGGTCTCGAAGGTGCGGCCGTAGAGCGCTTGGGCATAGCCCGGCAGACCGCCGCCGCAGGCGGCCCGCCCGATATGGTCCCAGCCCGCCGCCGCCACGATCACCCCCCTGCAGGAGGACGCATTCTGCGGCTTGACGACCACCCGCTCCGGCAGCGCCGCCCAGTCCAGCGCCTCCAGCCGGGGGGCAGCCTGGTACAGCCGCGGCAGCGGCAGGCCCAGGTCTTCGACATAGGCCCGCATCGCCATCTTGCGGCTGAGCGCCGAAACATGCGCATGCACCTGGCTGCGGGGCGCCTGGTACCAGGACTGCAGCCGCGCCCGCATCCGCGGCCGGAGGCTGCCCCGGCCTTCGGCCTGCAGATGCGGCAGCAGCCCCCAGGGACGGCAGAACAGAGACGCATCCAGCGCGCAGGCGGCCGCGGTCAGCGCCAGCCCTTCGGCCCTGGCCCCGCCCTGCAGCGCCCGCCGCCCCGCGCGCAGCAGCACCCGCGCCCGGCCGGGGGCCGCCGGCCGCGGCACCCAGGCTTCCGCGCCCGGCCCGTCCGTCTGCAGCAAAGCCCTAGCCCTTGGCGCCCTGGCCGCGGGCATAGACATCCTCGTAGCGGATGATGTCATCCTCGCCCAAGTAGCTGCCGGTCTGCACCTCGACCAGCACCATCGGCACCTTGCCCGGGTTCTCCATCCGGTGCACCGCGCCCAGCGGGATGTAGACCGACTGGTTCTCGGTCACCAGCTTGACCTCATCGTCCACGGTGACCTTGGCCGTGCCCTCGACCACGATCCAATGCTCGGAGCGGTGATGGTGGCTCTGCAAGCTGAGCGCCGCGCCGGGATGCACATGGATCCGCTTCACCTGGAAGCGGTCGCCTACCGCCAGGCTTTCGAACCAGCCCCAGGGGCGGTGGTCCTTGGGAAACTCGGTGGCCTGTTTCGCCGCCTTCGCCTTCAGCTCCGCCACCGCCTGCTTAACGTCCTGGGCGCGGGAGGCATCCGCCACCAGCACCGCATCGGGCATCGCCACCGCAATCACGTTCCTGAGGCCGATGCCGACCAGCTCCAGCTGGCCGTCCTCCGAGCGCAGCAGGCTGTCTTCGCAATCGATCGCAGTGGCATGGCCCGTCGCCGCAACGCCGTTTTCATCCCGCGCCCCCTCGCGCCAGACCGCGTCCCAGCCGCCGAGATCCGACCAGCCGCCGGCAAAGGGCACAACGGCCAGGTTGTCCGCCTTCTCCATCACCGCATAGTCGATCGAAATATCCGCGGCCCCGGCCCAGGCCTCCGGATCGAGCCGCAGAAAGCCGAGATCGGGCTGCCCCTGCGCCACCGCCCCCTGCACCGGCGCCAAGAGCTCCGGCGCGTGCTGGCGGAAGGCGGCCAGGATGGCCTTGACCGAAAACAGGAAGATGCCCGCGTTCCACAGGAACCGGCCGGAGGCCAGCATCTTCTCCGCTGCCTTCTGGTCCGGCTTTTCGACAAACCGCTTGAGGCCGATGGGCTTGGGCTCGAAACCGCCGGGATCGCCGTCGAGCTCCAGATAGCCGTAGCCGGTCTCCGCCCGGTCCGGCTTGATGCCGAAGGTGACGAGCTGCCCTGCGCGCGCCGCCGCCTCGCCCGCCGCCGCCGCTGCGCGGAAGGCCGCGGCATCGGGCACCACATGGTCCGACGGCGCCACCAGCATCAGCCCCTCGGGGTCCGTTTTCTCCAGCCACAGCGCCGCCGCCAGCACCGCGGGCGCAGTATTGCGGCCCGCGGGCTCGATCAGGATGGCGCCGGGATCGACGCCGGCGCCGGCCAGCTGCTCGGTCACGATGAAGCGGAAATCGGAATTGGTCAGCACCAGCGGCGCTGCAAAGCCCTCCCCCGACAGCCGCTGCGCAGAGGCCTGGAACAGCGTCTCTTCGCCAGTGAGCGGCACGAACTGCTTGGGGTAGCTCTTGCGCGACAAGGGCCACAGCCGGGTGCCGGAGCCGCCGCAAAGAAGAATGGGGGTAATCATGTTATTGCTCCAAATGTCAGCATTCCTCACCGGGAAAGCGCTCTGCTCAGATGTTATGGTCTGCCGCTCTGTTTCACGACAGGTGTTTCCAGCCCTGGCCGGCTGGCTTAGAAAGCGCCCCGAGGACATCTGTCCGCAGCATCCAAACGACCAGAAGGCCAGACCGTGACCCCCCCAACGTTTGCCACCATCACAGCCCAGCTTCAAGCTCTGCGCCATGCGCCTGTGCAAGCCGCTGCACCGGGGCATTGCCCCCTTGGCGCCGGCGCGGATCTCTGGCTGTCCACGGATCCTGAAGGGCAGGCAAAACTGTCTTGCGCCCCGGCGGCAGACGGGTTTGCGCTCACACTGGAAAACGGCGACAGCGGCCTCTGGGCCAGCCTGGGGATCCATCTAGGACTGCCGCAATTGCTCAATGCCCGCTACCTCGGCCTGCTTGCGGCGGCCAGAAGCGAAGACTTGCTGATCTATACCCCCACCTTGCGGTATTATCTGGAAAGCGGCGGTTTCGCCGAAACCGCAGCTGCCCCGGTTGTCTGCGCCGGCGAAGACCTGGAGCAGGTATCGCATATTCCCTTGGATCCGGATCTGCTCGCGTGCAGCAGCGGCTGCGAGGTCAACCTGTTCTTTCAAACAGCCCGGTTCCGCGCCACGTTCCGCAAACTTGAACTGCTGGTTATGAACTGATCCGCCCGGCCGCGGCCGGGCTCAGCCCGGCTCCCCCAGCACAGCTGCCAGTTCGGCTTTCACCGCTGCCGCCAGCCGCTTGCGCTCTGCCAGCCAAAGCGCGGGATCGCAGAACCGCTCCGCCAGCTGCCGCTGCGCGCCAGCATAAGCCGCAAACCGCTCCCGGCCCCAGTTCCGGACCCAATCCCGGCCGCAGCCCAGCCCCTCCAGCTGGGCCGCAGCCTCCGGCACGCTCATTCCGTGCAGGTTGATCCAGGCCTCCTCCGGCAAGCCGAAGTCATGAATGCGGTGCTGCGGAGAAGCAAAGTACAGCGGCACAGACCCGCAGGCGAAGGCATCGAAAATCTTCTCGGTCACATAATCCGGCTGATGGGTGTTCTCAAACGCCCCCAGCATCCGGGCCCGGCAGTCCAGGCGGGTGATCTTGTCCAGATACCAGTTGCGCTGCTGAAACCTGCTTTCTCCGCCCTGCCAGCTGCGCCCCAGCCGCTCCACAGCACCGGCCCGCGCCGCCTCCGCCAACTCTGTGCGCCAAGAGCACAGGCCAATGATGCCGGCCTCCGGCCATTGCACCGCGTGATGCGGCTCAGGCCGGCGCTCGAACATGAAGGTGAGATCGGTGCTGCGCGCCTCGAAACACGCTTGCCAGCCCGCCGCATCCAAGGCCGAATTGCGGGTGAACCGGGCCGCATAGGCATTGGCGAAACGATGGTTGGTCAGCAGGTAATAAGGGATCCGCGCAAACCGGAAGATGCTGCTGGTGGCATGGTTCAGCTGGATCACCGGCACCGCCCCGAAGCGAGTGTCCACGATCAGTTCTCTCTCCAGCGGCCGGCGGCCCCAGATGGTGTCCCAGAATGGCTCCTCGGACAGCAGGACAACCGGCTTCTGCCGCCGCCGCCAAGCATCAATAACCGCCCGCGGCGCCTCTTCAATGTCCATGATGTGGGCAAAAAGATACAGATCAGCTGTTTCCGGCTCTGCAGCACGCTCTGCCCAGCCCACAAACAGCGGTGCCAAGGCACTGTAGCTGAGCGGCGACCGCCTGATATGCCTGCCAGTCATGTGGATTCTGATCATGCGTTCCTGCCTGTCCCTTATCCGCCCCTCTTACCGCGGCAGCAGGGCAAGCGCAGCCCTGAAGTCTCCGCCCAGGTTTGCTCTGCGGTTGACTCCGCCTGCCGACAGTTGGATTGCTTGCCTGAAGGCGAACTGCAGGCAAATGCATAAAACAGTGCAAATAGATGCGACACCCAAGACAGCCGGGACACCGGCACGGTACATCTGGTATCCGGCGGGCACCGGTTCCGGCGCGGCGCTGGAGGCCGTGTCTGCCCGCTTCGGCCTGGAACGGCTGAACAGCCCGCTGGAGGCCGGCCGCGGCCCGGCGCTGCTGCTTTACCCTCTCCCGGAACACTGCATCTGCCAGGCCTTCCTGCAGGATCAGGCCCCGGACGAAGCCCTGGCCGCCTGGGCCGCGCAGGCCAGCGGCATTCTGCAGGCGCTCCGTGACGGGGGGCCGCAGATTGCCGCGGCGGAGCTGAGCCAGTTCCTCCTCGCTCCGGAAAGCTTTCTTCCGCATTCAGACCCGGCCGCCGGCGCTGCCCGGGAAGCGCTGCCGGCTCCGGTTACGCCGATGGCAAGCGACCCCGTGCTGCTGGCGCTGGCCACGGCCTGCCTGCAGCAGGACAGCGGTGCTCTGAGCCTGTCCCGGGCACTGCAGCAGACCGCCCTGCCCGCCGCCCCGGCAAGCCGCCCGGGCCCGGCGGCCGCCGCGCAGGCTTACTTGGCTGAACGCGCACAGATCACGCTCCTTCAGGAGCAGAAGAATCTGATGCATCACGAGCTGGAAACGCTGCAGTCCCTGAACCGCAGCATGGCGGAGGCGCTGCGGCAGAAGATTGCCGGAAAAGAGCAGGCCCTGCAGGCAGCGGGGCGCAAAGCCCGCCGCCTTGCAGCGCGAGCAGAGATGTTGCAGCGGCAGCTGGCAGAAAAACAGGCCGAGGCGCAGAAAAGCCCGCAAAATCCGAAATCCCAGGTCCTCCGTTTCATTGCCCCGCTGCGGAGACAGCGCCGGGGCCGGACAGGAGGAAGCAAGGCATAACATGCAAGACAGCACCTTCTTTCAAGCCCAGCTTGCCCGGATCAAACAGTCCGGCGGCCTTGGCACGCTGGTTTACCTTGGCATTGGCAACGTCGGCCCAGAGGCCGCCAAAGCCTGTTTGGACAGCGGTGCCAAACATATCCTGCTGACCGAAGCAGACCCCGGAAGGGCAGCGGCACTCAGACCTATGTGTGCGGCCGCCGGCGCGCAGCTGCGCGAGACGGCCGTAGCGGACGCGGCCGGGCAATGCCCGTTTTACATCTTTAATTTCCGCTCTCTGTCCAGCTGCCGCCGCCCGAGCGGCCTGAACAAAATCTTTCCCGGATTGCGCCTGAGCGACACGGTGCAGGTGAAGACAGAGCCCCTGAGCAGCCTGCTGGACATCCCGGAGCGCTCTGCTGCGGGGCCCGGCCTGCTGGCAGTCAACTGCCCCGGCCAGGAAGCTGCGATCCTGCGCCAGTTGCTGGACTTGGAGCAGCTGGGCGGCTTCCGCTATCTATGCCTCAGTCTCCCGGCTGACGCGCTTTATGAAGACAGCTTGCCCATGGATGAAACTCTGCAGCTGCTGCTGGAGGCCGGATGGCGGCTGCTGCATACTGGAAACCAGGATCCGGATTTTCCAACCTGTTTTTTGGAACTGGATCCCCTCGCTCTTCAGATAGCGGAGCTGGAGAAAGAACTGACCGCTGCACATGCAGCGGTGGAGGCGGAAACCCAGCGCCGGGCCAAGGATCTAGACGAGGCCGCCTCTGCCCGCCGCCGCGCTGCGGCCGAAACGGAGAAACTGGCCGCGCGGGTAGCGGAGCTGGAGGCGGAAAACCGGCGCCAGGCGCAGGATCTGGAAGACGCCGCCTCTGCCCGCAGCAGGGCCGAAGCCGAAGCGAAGAAACTGGCCGCGCGGATGGCGGAGCTGGAGGCGGAAAACCGGCGCCAGGCGCAGGATCTGGAAGACGCCGCCTCTGCCCGCAGCAGGGCCGAAGCCGAAGCGGAGAAACTGGCCGCGCGGATGGCGGAGCTGGAGGCGGAAAACCGGCGCCAGGCGCAGGATCTGGAAGACGCCGCCTCCGCCCGCAGCAGGGCCGAAGCCGAAGCGGAGAAACTGGCCGCGCGGATGGCGGAGCTGGAGGCGGAAAACCGGCGCCAGGCGCAGGATCTGGAAGACACCGCCTCCGCCCGCAGCAGGGCCGAAGCCGAAGCGGAAGAGCAGGCCGCGCGGATGGCGGAGCTGGAAGCGGAAAACCGGCGCCTGGCAGAGGACTTGGACGAGACCGCATCTGCCCGCAGCAGCACCAAGACCGAAGCGGAAAAGCTGGCCGCGCGGGTGGCGCAGCTGGAAGCACAAACGTCGGCCGGTTCTGAGGCCCGGCAGGCCGCAAAGGACAAGGCGGCAGCAGCCGGGGCCGAAGCCCGGCAGGCGCAGCAGTCCCTGGCGGTGGCGCTGCGGCTGCAAAGCCGCCGCGAAGCGGATCTGAAGGAATTGCAGAAGCGCTACAGCGCTCTCCTGCAGCGCCAGGAGGCGCAGGAGGATCTGCTGCGCCGCACCGGGGCCTGCCTCAGCCACCTGATGGATGACAGCGCCCCGGAAGAGGCCCGGCCGGTGCTGGCCGCCGCCGCCGTTCTCAGAAGCGGCAGCGGCGCATGAGCGGCCTGGTCCCGCATCAGCCGCTGAAACAGGCCCCGGAAACGGATCTGGAGCGGCAGCTGGCCCTGACGGCCGCCGCCGCCCAGCGGGATGCCGCCCTGGCCGGGCGGCTGCAGTCCTCGGCAGAGCTGCCGGAACTGCTGGCAGAAGGGGAAGAGCTGGCGGGCCGGCCGCAGCCGCCGCTGCTGCGCACGGTGCATCATTTCGCCTGCACCGGCGGCACCCTGATCAGCCGCTGCATTGCCGCGATGCCCTGCACCCGGCTGCTGAGCGAGGTCGATCCGCTGAGCACGATGACCCACCGGAACAGCTTCCTGCCCGCCGACCTGATCGGCCTGGCCAAGCTGGGCTCCAGCCCGCCGGAGCAAGAGACGCTGCTGCGCATCTTCCGGGCCGGGCTGGCGGCGCTGGAGATGGACACCCGCGCCGAAGGCCGCGACCTGATCCTGCGCGATCATGCCCACAGCCATTTCTGCTGCGGCAGCGCCATCCCGGAGCGGCCGTCGCTGCGCCAGATCCTGGAGCAGGGCGGCTACCGTTTGCAGAGCCTGGTCACCGTGCGCCATCCGCTGGATTCCTACCTCAGCCTGCTGCGCCAGAACTGGGTGCATTGGCAGCCGGCCGCGCTGGAGGAATACGCCCGCCGCTACCTGGCCTTCCTGGATCATTACGCCGGGGCGGAGCTGTTGCGCTACGAGGATTTCGTGGCGGAGCCGCAGGCGCGCATGACGCAGATCTGCAAGATCCTCGGGCTGGCCTTCAATCCGGACTTCCAGGATGATTTTGCCGCCATAGCGCTGTCCGGCGACAGCGGCCGCCGCGGCGAAGCGATCGAACCCCGGCCGCGGCGGCCGGTGCCGGAGGAGCTGGCGCAGGAGGCCGGGGCCTCCTCCGCCTATGCCAGCTTGTGCGGCCGCCTGGGCTATGACCCGGAACCGGGCCGGGAATCCGCCTGAACGGGAAACCTGCCCTTCTCTTCCCGGCGTATCTGCCCTAATCACGGGGCAAGCGTATGAGGCAGACAGTACAGGGTTTTGCAATGAAGAAAGCACTGATCACCGGCATTACCGGCCAGGACGGCTCCTACCTGGCGGAATTCCTTCTGAAGAAGGGCTATGAGGTGCATGGCATCAAGCGCCGCGCCTCGCTGTTCAACACCGAGCGGGTGGACCACATCTACCAGGACCCGCATGTGGACAATGCCCGCTTCAAGCTGCATTACGGCGATCTCACCGACAGCTCGAACCTGACCCGCATCCTGCAAGAGGTGCAGCCCGACGAGGTCTATAACCTGGGCGCGCAGAGCCATGTGGCGGTCTCCTTCGAGAGCCCGGAATATACTGCCGACGTGGATGCCATGGGCACCCTGCGCCTGCTGGAGGCGATCCGGTTCCTCGGCCTGGAGAAGAAGACCCGCTTCTACCAGGCATCGACCTCGGAGCTTTACGGCCTGGTGCAGGAAACCCCGCAGCGCGAGACCACGCCGTTCTACCCGCGCTCGCCTTATGCGGTGGCCAAGCTCTACAGCTACTGGATCACGGTGAACTACCGCGAGGCCTATGGCATGTATGCCTGCAACGGCATCCTGTTCAACCACGAGAGCCCGCGCCGCGGCGAGACCTTCGTGACCCGCAAGATCACCCGCGGCCTGGCCAATATCGCGCAAGGCCTGGAGCCCTGTCTCTACATGGGCAACATCGACGCGCTGCGCGACTGGGGCCATGCCAAGGACTATGTGCGGATGCAGTGGATGATGCTGCAGCAGGAGGCGCCTGAGGATTTCGTGATCGCCACCGGCAAGCAGTATTCGGTGCGCCAGTTCATCGCCTGGGCCGCCGCGGAGCTGGGCATCCACCTGGAGTTCACCGGCACGGGTGTTGACGAGATTGCCACCGTGGCCATGATTGAGGGCGATAAGGCGCCGGCGCTCAAGCCCGGCGACGTGATCATGCGCATCGACCCGCGTTATTTCCGCCCGGCGGAGGTGGAGACGCTCTTGGGCGATCCCGCGAAAGCCAAGCAGAAACTGGGCTGGGAGCCGGAGATCACCACCCAGGAAATGTGCGCCGAGATGGTCGCCGAAGACCTGAAAACCGCCCGCCGCCATGCGCTCTTGAAGGAGCACGGCTACGAGCTGCCGGTCAGCGTGGAGGGCTGAGGCGATGGCAGCAAAGATCTATGTGGCCGGCCACCGCGGCATGGTCGGCGGCGCCATCCTGCGCCGCCTGGAGGCGCGCCAGGCGGCGGGGGAAGACCTGGCGCTGATCACCCGCACCAGCGCCGAACTGGACCTGACCGATCAGGCCGCAGTGCGGACGTTTTTCCAGGCGGAGAAACCCGATCAGGTGATCCTGGCGGCGGCCAAGGTGGGCGGCATTGTTGCCAACAATTCCTACCCGGCTGAGTTCATCTATGAAAACCTGATGATCGAGTGCAATGTGATCCACGCCGCCTTCGAGGCGGGCGTGCAGAAGCTCTTGCAGCTCGGCTCCTCCTGCATCTACCCGAAGATGGCGCCGCAGCCGATGGCGGAGGATGCGCTGCTGACCGGCGTGCTGGAGCCCACCAACGAGCCCTATGCGATTGCCAAGATTGCGGGCATCAAGCTGTGCGAAAGCTACAACCGGCAGTACGGCGTGGACTACCGCTCGGTGATGCCGACCAACCTCTACGGGCCGGGCGACAATTTCCACCCCGAGAACTCCCATGTGCTGCCGGCGCTGATCCGCCGCTTCCACGAGGCGGCAGAGGCGGGCGCTGCGTCGGTCACCATCTGGGGCTCGGGCACGCCGCGTCGCGAGTTCCTGCATGTGGACGACATGGCCGAAGCCTCGCTGTTCGTGATGGATCTGGATACGGAGACCTACCAGCGCGAGACCGAGGTGATGCTCAGCCACATCAACGTCGGCTGCGGCACGGATGTCTCGATCCTGGAGCTGGCGCAGCTGGTGGCAGAGGTGACCGGGTTCAAGGGGGAAATCCTGACCGACCCGTCCAAGCCCGACGGCACCCCGCGCAAGCTGATGGATGTCTCCCGCCTGAAACGGCTGGGCTGGCAGGCCGGGATCAGCCTCGAAGACGGGGTGCGCGGCACCTACGGCTGGTTCCTGTCCCAAGGGCTGGACAATCTGCGCGCCAAATAGAGCCCAGAAAGAACCACAAGGCAAAGGCGCGGCCCCCGGGGACCGCGCCTTTTTCTGTCATTCCGCGGGGGGTGGTCAGGCTGCGGCCTGGCCGGAAAGCTCTGGCAGCACCTCCCGGAAGAACCCTGCATAACGCCGCAGCGACGCCTCGCCCGTGGCGCAGAAATACTGCTGCGCCAGCCCTTCGGGCTGCGGCAGCGCCAGGCGGGCCTCCAGCTGCTCCTGCGTGGAAAAGGTGCAGCTGCCGGGCAGCGGGATACTTGGAATTTCGCTGTCATAGCGCAGCACCCGGCAGCCCAGGGACAAGGCCTCATAGATCAGCGACGAAGTATGGCCGATGACGAAATCCGCGTCCTGGAAATGCAGCTGCTCGCGGATGTCCGGGAACTTCGCGAAGAACTCCTCCTTGCGGACCGACGGGTGGAAACGCACCTTGACCGCACGCCCGGTGCGGCGGGCACAGGCGGTTGCAATCTGCAGCATCTCTTCGTTCTGCCGGTTAAAGATCTGCTGATCGAGGAACACCGCAATATAGGGCCGGGGCGCCTGGCCTGCCTCTTCGGCGGCCGCGTTGAAGATCAGCGGCTTGCCGCAGTCCACCGTGGTGTTCGCGGGATGGTGGCGCTGGATCAGCTGCGAGGTTTCCGGCCCCCAGGACAGGAAATACTCAGACGGCTGGTGCTCGTAATTGATCACATTCACCGTATCCATATCGCCATAGTCCACGTAAAGCCCGTGCTGCAGCGTGACAGTGGCGACCCCCTGCGCGCGGAAATAGCGTGCCAGCAGATGCTCCACCGGCTGCATGTCGGCAAAGCAGATCAGCGCCTTGAAGGTCATCTTGCGGAAATGCTCAAGAATGAAGCCGTATTTGCAGGCGCGGATGAAACAGCAGGCCCGGTCAAGCGGATCGGCGATGTCCAGCACATCGAACAGGGCCGCATTCTCCAGCATGTAGCGGCTGGCGGCGGCATTCAGCCGGGCAGGCCGGGTCCGGTGCTGATAATCCTCCGCAACCACCCGGTCGCGGATCCCCGAGGCTTCGATCACCGCATGGAACAGCCCCTTGTAATCGTCGCGCACCAGGCTGCGGAAAAACACCGCGCCGGTCTCGCGCTGCTGCGGCAGGCGGTAGTCCGAATAGAGGAAATCGCGCAGCCAGGCCTCCCGCACTGCCGCCTTTTCCTCAGCGTTCTTCTGCTTCAGGCTGTAAAGATCGGCAAACAGGATCTCGCGCCACAGCTTCCGGTCCGAAAGAAAATCCGTAATGTCAGTCACAAATCAAACGATGCGCGGCGCGCACTCCCTGTTGCTCACTCCCTGCCCTCCCGGAGCCGCGGCCCGGCTCAGTCCGGCGCGCTGGCATCGATCAGCCTCTGGATCGTGTTCAGGGGATCGTCGAACCCCCTGGGGTGGTAGTCCCAGTAGCCCACGATTTTCTCGTATTTTTCCCGCTCGCCTTCCGGATAGGCGGTGCCTGCCCATTTGGAGATCAGCCGCATGCGGTCCTGCTCCTTGCGGTCGTCATTGTTGGAGGCGCGGATCTCCGGCGTGGCCTCGAAGTAATGCTCAACAAAAGAGGTCTTGGAGCGGATCACCCTGTAGCCCGCCGCCTTCATCTTCAGGCACAGGTCGGTGTCGGAGAAATAGAAGTGGTAATCCTCGTCGCAGTAGCCCACCTCTTTCATCGCCGCATTCAGATAAAGACCGTGGTTGACGTAGAGATTGCCGACATTGATGGCGACGGCATATTTCTTGCGCACCGGGTAGTCGCGGAAATAAAAGGCCACGCCGCCCAGTTTCACCCCCTGCTCCAGCATCTCGTCGAACAGGTCGACCCCGTTCACGATCGCCCCCGGCACAATCAGGCTGTCATCAGACAGCATGCAGATATATTTGCCGCTGGCGCATTTGAACGCCAGGTTCATGAAATAAGCCCAGGGCTTGCGGTCGATCTTCTTGCCGTTCCATTCCCCCCGGTTGTGCTGAATCAGGGAAATGATGTCCTTCTGCTGGGTCAGCCACTCGACGGTTCCGTCCGTCGAGCCGCCGTCCACCACGATGATTTCGTAGGATTCCCCCTCCAGCTCCTTGCGCACCGCATCAATGCACAGCTGCAGCAGCTTGCGCCGGTTGAAGCTGCCGATCACCATCGAAATCTTCGGGTAGTCCATTCAGGTATCCTTTGAGTTAGTGCCGGAAACAGCCTGCGGCAGGCGCCGGGGCTTATGGCCCGCGGCGGCGGGTCAAGGCAAGCTTGATCCGCCGCATCGGCGCGGTGATCCGCCAGGAGCTGGAATCCCGCAGCGCCTGCATCTGAGCGTCCTTTTCTGCCAGCCGGGCATCACGCTCGCCAAGCTGCGCCTCCAGTTCAGCAATCTGTCCGCGCAGCTTCTGGATCGTCTCGCCGCGCAGCAGTTTCACCCGGCGCTCTTCGCTCAGCGCCGCATCGGCCTCCGCCAGCCTGGCCGTCTGGCGCCGCTCCGCTTCCAGGGCCTCCTGCAGGCTGCGCAGCTGCAGCTGCAGCAATTCCGCCTGGCTCTGCTTCGCCGCCGCCTGCGCCTCCAGCGCCGCCAGCCGGCCGTCGGTTTCCCGCCGCTGCGCCTGCTGCTGGCCCTGTGCGCTGCGCAGCGCTGCCAGATCCTGCAGCTGCTGCCGGCAGGCCTGCGCCGCCTGATCCGCGGCAGCCAGGGCATCCGGCTGCCCGCCAGCGGGAACCGCACGGGCCTCCAGCTCGGCATTCAGGGCCGCCGCCTCAGAAGCACCCGCCACCGCCTGATCCGCAATCACCTGCCAGACCGGCCCGGCCGCAGGCGCTGCCGGGTCCCAGGACAGCCTTGGCAAAGCCTTGATGCCGAGCTGCCAGCAAACCCGCTCCAGCACCGGGTCCGGATCGCGGCGCAAGCTGCCGGCCTCCACCAGCGCCAGGCGGCGGCGGTTCTTGCGGCAGAACACCAGCAGCGCCTGCGCCCGCGCCTGCCAGTGCTCCAGCGCCTGCGCCGGGCTCTGCCCGCCGGCCAGCCCCTTGCAGACGGCAGTTTCCGCCCGTTCATAGATCACCAGGACCGGATGCGCCTGCGCCGTCCGCCAGTCTCCCGGCGCCCCGTCAAGGCGCTCGAAGCGGCCGCCCGCGGCCTGCAGCGCTTCGGCAAAGCCCGCGGCCTCCGTGCAATCCGCCAGATAGAACTCCGCAGCAGACGCATCCTGTCCGGAAGCCGCAAATACGGCAGATGTGATTTGCGTGTTCACCGGCTGCTCCTCTTTCCCTCGTCACGCGGCGCCAGCCCGCCGCCTTTTCTATGCGCTGGCCAGATCCCCGACGGCGGCCAGGCTGCGCAGCTGGTGCTGCTGCACATAGCCGGGCCAGTCCGCCACCTCGCTCCAGCCGCTGATGAACACGAAGTCCAGGCCGGCGGCAGCGGCAGCGCGGTGGTCATAGGTGCTGTCGCCCAGGAACAGCGCCTGCGGGCGGATATTGCCGCAGTCCAGCTCCCGCGCCAGGATCGCCTCCTTGGTGTCGGGGCTGCCGAAAATGCCGCCGTCGAACAGCCGGTCCAGGCCGCGGGCGGCAAAGATGTCCCGCAGCTCGGCCTGATCGCCGCCGGAAACGATCAGCCAGCGCTGCTCCGGCCAGGCCGTGCGCAGCGCCTCCAGCCCCGGCGCCACGGCACAGCGCATCAGCCCGTCCCGCACCGCGCCGGCATAGGCCGCCAGCAGTTCTTCCAGGCCGGGTCCGCTTTGGCCCGGCACGATTTCTTCCAGAAAATGCTGAAATTTCCGGTAACGGGAAACACCGCCATGCGCGACATGATGCGCGACCAGCGCCTCTGCCGCCGCAGCCCCGTAGGGCAGCGCGGCCTGGCGGAAGGCCCCGGTCTTCACCCGGTTGGAATCCAGGATCACCCCGTCGCAGTCAAAGACCAGGGTCTGATAGCCGGCCGCCATTACAGCTTCCAAAGCCGCCGCAGGGCCGCTTCCACCGGGGCCACATCCTCCGGCACATCCACAGCCATGGTGCCGGGCGAGGTCTCATACATCACAATCTTGCGGCCCAGCTCCTGGAACCGCAGGATCTCGATATCTTCGCTCTTCTCCAGCGTGCCCTTGCGGCCGAAGCCCTGGAACGCCTGCAGCTCCTCACGGGTGAAGCCGTAGATGCACACCTGCTTCTTGTAGCGCTCGGGCGCATATTTCGGGTCCTTGAACCCCGGCAGCGCCAGCCGCGACATATACACCATGACGTCATCCTCGGTGGTGATCACCTTGGGGATGTTGACGCTGTGCGGATCCTCGCCTTCGCCGATCCAGGCGAAACCGTTGACGATCCGGCTCGGGTCCGCTGCCTTCAGCTCCACGCAGCGGCTGATGTCCTCCGGATTCACCAGCGGCTCGTCGCCCTGCACGTTGACGTAGATGTCATAGTCGATCATCTGCGCCGCCTCGGCCAGGCGGTCGGTGCCGGTCAGCGCTGCGCTGCTGGTCATCAGCGCCTTGAAGCCTGCATTCTCCACCACCTCGCTGATGCGGCTGTCTTCGGTGGCCACATAGACATGCTCGCGGCCCACCGCGCGGGCGCTGAGCTCGGCCACCCAAAGGATCATCGGCTTGCCCAGCAGCGGCACCAGCGGCTTGCCGGGGTAGCGGGTCGAGGCATAGCGGGCGGGGATAATGACACAGGCCGTCATGGGATCACATTCCGTAAACTGAGATTTGCTTCAGATGCTTGTAGCGGCTCGGGGTTACCGAAATCACCTGCGGGCTGCCCGGGGTCTGCTCCAGAAGCCGCAGCACGTCCTCCACCTCCCGGTTGCGGGCATCGCCGGGCGCATAGCCGTCAAAGCCCGCCAGCAGCACCCGGCTGGCGCCGCCGGCCGCCGCCGCGGCCATTGCATAGGCCAGCACAAGCAGGCTGGGGGAAATGCAGTGGCTGTCGCCGAACTCAAACCGGTCCTCGTCCAGGCTGATGCCGAAGTCCAGCAGCTCCTTGCTGCGGAGCCGGCCGCTCAGGTCCGCGGGCAGCATCGTGGCCGGGGTGATCAGCGGCTGGCGCAGCGCCAGATGCGCCTCGCTGTCGGCCATCAGCCGGACCGGATGGCAGGCCGCGCGCAGGTCGATCAGCCCTTCGGAAATACCGCTGTGCGTGTTCAGCGCAATCACCACAGGCTGCGCCCGGCGCACATAGGCCTCCAGCGCCGCCCGGTGCTGCTGCGCGCCGGCGCCGGCGCCGATGATCAGCACTTCGCGGCCCTCCAGCATGGAGCGCGGCTGCCAGCTGCCCCGCGCCTCGCCCTGATAGAAATTGCGCGCGCCATCCAGCGCGGCGCTGCTGAAGCTCTTGCCGCCTTCCTGGCGCAGATGCTCAATGACGGCCAGGATATCCTCTTCGCTGTAGCGGGAATCCAGCAGCATGTTCTGAATGTAGGTCGGGTGGATGCCGTATTTTCCGGACAGGTAGTAATAGGGGTTGGTGCCCCAGCCATAGCGTTCCTTCATCGGCTGGAAATGCTGCCGCAGGAGGCTCATCAGCGGCACCAGGTTGGCCGGGCGGCCGCGCAGCGCCTGCGCTTCGATCACCAGCTCCTCGGTGCGGGCGTTGCCCGGGCCGCGGCCCATGCCGGTCACGGTGGCGTCCAGCCAGGTCGCGCCCTCGGCATGCGCCCGCAGCGTGTTCTGCAGCGCCAGCCCCATGTTGTCATGGGTGTGGATGCCGATCGGGCCGTCCCATTCCTGGCGCAGCCAGCCAATGATGCGGGCCGTATCCTGCGGTGCCATGCTGCCCATGCTGTCGGCAAAATAGAGCACTTCCACCGGCCAGGCGCGGGCCTCGCGGGCCAGTTCCACCACCTCTTCCCGGCTGCGGTCGGCAATCTGCATAAGGTTGAATCCGACCCGGTAGCCCCGCTCCTTCAGCCAGGCCGCCGCCGGCAGCACCTGCTTGACCTCGCGGAAGTGGCAGGCCAGGCGCACCAGATCGACCGGCACTGCGGCGGCAGGCTCCGGAAACAGCTGCTCCAGAGCGGCCTCGAGCCCAAGATCCGCCAGCAGGTCGGCGCCATTCACCATGACCGCGACCTGCAGCTCTTCCGGGATGTTCAAACTGCGCAGATACTCATCGCTGGTATAGGCGCAAGCTCCCTTAAAGCCATTATTTTTCAAGAACCTGAAGCCCAGCTCGACAACATCGACCCGGGCGGCTCTCATGGCTTCCAGATAGGCTTCGACCAGCTCTTGCGGAAAATCCCAGGCATTATAATACCCTCCATCCCGCAGCGTGCAGTCCAGCAGCAATGTTTCTGACATCTTAACCCGCCCTCATTATTCTGCCCGGTGCACATTTTTTTCTGAAATCCCGCCAAACGAAAGCAAGAAACACGCAATGCACGCTCAGAATGATCGCATCCTGTGGTTGCGGGAATACAGAGCTTCGCTTAGATCTGCAACCTTGAACCCCGCGGCCGGCAACATGCAGCCGCCGCATACCCGCACCGGAAAGGAACGGCCGGCTTGACCCCTGCCACCTCCCCCCTGGGCCCCTGCGCGCCCTTCAACCAGGCCCTGGCCGGGCTGCAAGCCGGCACCGGCAGCGGCCGCATCGGCGGCGGGATCCTGGACGGCACGCTGAAGCTGCACGCAGACCCTGCGCTGCAGGCGGGAGGCGCTTGGCGGTCCCCGGCCGGGCGGCTGCTGGAGCTTGACCTCGAAACCGCGGGCCCGGGAGAGTGGATCGGTTTGCATCTGGAGCTGGGACAGCTGGACCTGCTGCCCTTCCGCTATGCCGGGGTGGCCTGCCGGAGCGCGGCCGCCGGCGCCGAGGTGCTGCGCCCTTGCCTGCGGGCCGGTCTGGCCGGCGGCGGGTATTCCGACTGCTTCTTTCCGCGCCACCTGCTGGCCCGGGCAGAACCCTCCGACCACATGGACACGCTGCATCTGCCCAGCTGCCCGCATCTGCCGCTGGATGCGGAATGGTTTGAACTGGTGTTGTTCCTGCCCGCCCGCAGCTGCCGCCTGGAGCTGCATGACTTGCGGCTGTTCTTCCTGTGAGCCTGACCGTCGCCATCCCCGCGCATAACGATTGCGCCAGCCTGCTGCGCCTGCTGCGCATGCTGCGGGCACTCGGCTGCGCGGAACAGATTGTGGTGGTGGATGACGGATCGCAGGAGCCGCTTCAGGGCACCGTCCTGCAGGCCGCGGCCGGCCTGGGAGCCGGGCAGCTGCAGCTGCTGCGCCACGAGACGGCAAAAGGCGCCGGCGCTGCCCGCAACCTGGCGCTTGCGCATGTCCGGACTTCCCGCGTCCTGTTCCTGGATGCAGATGACCGTCCCACACGCGCCCTGCCCTGGCTGCTGCAGGATCTTGCCGGCCAGGATTTCGACTTCTGCCTGTTCCAGCATCACGACACCCGCCGGGAGGCGCAGGCGGCGTTCGGCCAGATGCCCTACGATCAGGTTTTCTGGGATGCGGCAGGCCTGTCCCTGGGCGCCCTGTCGCCGGTCACGCCCTTTGCCGCGGCACAGCTGGTGCAAACCTCGAACTACCCCTGGAACAAGATCTACCGGACTGCTTTTTTGCGCGAGCACGGCATCGGCTGCTCCGAAACCCCGGTCCACAACGACATCGAGCTGCACTGGATGAGCTTCCTCAAGGCCCGGCGGATTCTGGCCAGCACCCAGCCCGCCGTCCTCCACCAGGTCAGCGGGACCGGCGGCCGGCTGACCAACCGGACCGGCGCCGAACGGCTGCAGGTGTTCATCCCCCTCGCCAGGGTCGCTGCCGAAATACAGGACCGGAGCCTGGATCTCTACCTGCAGCCCTTCTGGTCGTTCTTTGCCGGGCTGATGCAGTGGGTGAAGAACAATCTGGACCCTCGGCTGCATCCGCAGCTGGCCCAGCGGACCAGCGCCTTCCTCGCCGCCCATGCGCAGGCTGCCCCGGCCAACCTGCCCGGCCTGCTGGAGGCGCCCGCTGCAGAGCGCCGCCGGGCCTGACCCCGCCATGGTTCTGCGCGCCCTGCTTCCCCGCCGCCGCCCGCGCCAGGTCTGGCTGCACATCGGCCTGCCCAAATGCGGCTCCACCACGATCCAGCGCCACATGGCGGAGGCCTATGAGCAGCACCTGCAGCTTGGCCTC
The DNA here is from genome assembly GCF_020514995.1 of Leisingera sp. McT4-56. Taxonomy (NCBI): domain Bacteria; kingdom Pseudomonadati; phylum Pseudomonadota; class Alphaproteobacteria; order Rhodobacterales; family Roseobacteraceae; genus Leisingera; species Leisingera sp. McT4-56. Next base: position 20,455 of record NZ_JAJALF010000016.1, read on the forward strand.
TGCTACCCGCAGAGCCACCGCTCTGCCACCGGCTACCGCAACCACATCCCGCTGGCCCGGCTGGCGGCGGAAGACCTGCCCGCCGCCCTGGCAGAGATCGAGGCCGAGGCGGACCGCCACGGCTGCCGCCGCATCCTGCTGTCCTGCGAGCATTGGACCAATGCGTTTTACACCGGCAGGCTGGCCGCGCTGGCCGAGGCGCTGCAGCAGCAGATGCCGGACTGGCAGATCCGTCTGGTTGCCTATTTCCGCAACCCCTATGACCTCGCGGAATCCAGCTATGCGCAGTTCCTGCGCGCCGGGCTGTTCGGGATCGACAAGCCGGCCTTCTTTGCCGCAGGCCCGCCCGGCATCGGCCGCTACCTCAGCTGTTTCGAGAAGAACTACGGCTTTCCCCTGCCCTCGCTGCTCGGCTTTGCGCAGATGCTGCAGGCCGGGCTCCCCGCCGGCAGCCTGATCCTGCGCTCGAACGAGCCTGCGGACCTCGACGCGCCGGACATGCTGAGCGATTTCTGCAGCCTGCTCGGCCTGCCGCCCCCGGCCGCAGCAGAGCGGCGCAACAGCCGCATCCTGCCGCGCAAGCTGGCCGAAATCGAATATGTGCAGACCCGGGTCAGCCAGCCGGTCTATGCGCAGCTGCGCCCGAAGCTGCTGAAACGGGATTTCACCCGCGGCGCCCCGCCCGGCCCCGCCCGCGGCAGCAGCCTGCACCTGAGCGCCGCCATGGCAGAGGAGATCACCCGGCGGCTGGAGGCCGAGCGCGGCCAGCTGGCGGCGCTGTTTGCCACCCGCACCGATGCGCTCTGCGCAGCCCGCCGCCAGGACTGGAGCCAGGCGGAGCTGCTGGACGAGGAGGCCCGGGCGCGGCTGCGCAAATTCATCCGCCGCCAGAGCCCCTGACCCCCGCGCCTGAGCCGGCGCGGGCCGCCCTTACAAGGGCGCCGCGAAAAACGCCGGCGCCGCCTTGCCCGCCTGCTGGCAGTCCAGGAAGCCGCGCGCCGCATCCAGCGCCTCTCGGATGGTCACATCCATGTCCAGGTAGCGGTAAGTGGCGAGCCGCCCGGTGAAGGTGACGCCGCGGGTCTCCTCCGCCAGCTTCACATAGGCCGCCAGGAGCTCCTTCTCCTTCACCTGGCGGATCGGGTAGTAGGGAATGTCGCCGGGCTCCGCCAGGCGCGAGAACTCGCGGTAGCAGACCGAGCCCTCGTGGCTTTCCCAGGGCGCGAAATGCTTGTGCTCGGTGATCCTTGTGTAAGGAACGGCTTCCTCGCCGTAGTTCATCACCGCGCAGCCCTGGTAGTCGCCCTGATGGGTGAAGCGCTCGAAATCCAGCGTCCGGTAGCCCAGCCGCCCCAGCTCGTAGCCGAAGTAGCCATCCAGCGGCCCGGAATAGAACACGTGATCATACTCCGCCGCCTGGGAGCGTTCGAAAACAGTCCCTAACCGGACCGAAATGCCCGGATGGTCAAGGATCTTTTCGATCATCGCGGTATAGCCGTTCTCCGGCATCCCCTGGAACTGGTGGAAGAAGTAGTTGTCGTCGTAGTTGAACCGCACCGGCAGCCGCTTGAGGATGGAGGCGGGCAGCTCGGAAGGATGCATGCCCCACTGCTTGACGGTGTAGCCCTTGAAGAAGGCCTCGTAGAGATCACGGCCCACGAAGCGCATCGCCTGCTCCTCGAAGGTCTGCGGGTCCTCGATGGTGGTGTCGGCCTGTTCATTGACGATGAAATCATGCGCCTCTTCCGGGCGCATCGTCTTGCGGAAGAACTGGTTGATGGTGTGCAGATTGACCGGCAGCGAGAACACTTCCTGCTCACCCGACAGCCCGCGGGTGGTGGATTTCACCCGGTTCTTGTAGGGCTTGAAGGCCTCGAAGCGGTTCACATACTCCCAGACCTCGGCGTCGTCGGTGTGGAAGATATGCGGCCCGTAGACATGCACCATCACCCCGGTTTCCGCGTCGCGCTCGGTATGGCAGTTGCCGCCGGCATGGTCGCGGCTGTCCACCACGGTGACCGCATGGCCCGCCTCTGCCAGATGCCGCCCGATGACCGCGCCCGAAAGCCCCGCGCCCACGCATAGAATGTTCATGTCATCACCTTCTCGTCTTGTGCGCCTGAGGCTCAGGCAGGCGTTTCATCGAATGTCCGGATGTTTCCGATCGCCTTTTTGATCTGGACAGGCTTTTCGGCCAGCAGCCCCGCAAGGACCTGTGAAAAAGTCCGCAAACTGCTGATCGTGGCCGGATCGAAGTGATCTTCGGCTTTCAGGGATTGCGGCGCATCTGCCGTGTTTCCGGCGCTGTTCTCCAGCGCCTCTGACATCGGGAACCCGTCAAAGAACACTGTATCCAGCGCTTCCGCATCAGCCGCATAGCGTTCCTTGAAGCGGTCGGAAAGTTCTGCGGGCATGCGCAGCTTGCTGCCATCCGTTCCCAGCCCGTTGGCCGCCATGTGCTCGCTAACCATACGCCCCAAGGAGTTCTGCGCATCCTTAAGAACCGGTTTTGACCCCGTGCCCATCCCGGCCTTCAGCTGCTCATGCATTTCTTTCAGGAAAGCCAGCTGGCTGACCGTCAGCGATGAGTTGGCTTCAATCCGGGAAGAGATACTGAAATCCCCCGAGCCTAGAACATACCGGAAGAAGTCCTGCACAACGTCTCCCTGGTGCAGCCGCTCTCGCACAAAGGGGCGCAGTTCGAAACGGCTGCCGAAGACGTTGCGCCAAGCCTCGAACCGCGGAGTATAATCCAGCGTGCCGCTGTGCGACTGGTTCTCAAAGAACTCGCCCAAGCTGCTGAACCCTGCTCCCAATTTTACCCGCTCCGAAAAAGAGGACAGGAACTTCTCTGCATGCGGACGCACATATGAGACCAAGCGCAGCTGGTCGCGGAACTCCGGCCAATAGCTATCGATGGCTTCGTTCAGCGCACGCGGATCAACTGACTGGAAAAGCTCTGCAGAAATGATCCCGTAATCCGCACTGCTGTCCAGCAAAACCCTTCCGGTATTCTGGAAGCGCGCCTCGCGGTCCTTGAGAAACCTTTTCTGAAACAGTGTCTTGCTCAGCGGGTTATGGTGGGTTCTGCTGGGATAGCAGATGGATTTCCCCGGCACCTCATAGGCCTTCTGCACAAGCGTCTTCTGGATCGAGGTAGACCCGGTCTTGGTGTCCCCCAGATGAATGACGAGTTCGTTGATCATGCGGTCCGTTCTCCTGCGGCAGCCGGGCTGCCGGTTTTCCCTTGTTCTGCCTGCAGCGCCTTGACGAAATCCGCCGCCTCCTGGCCCAGCCCCTCTGGCAGACGGCCGCAGACCTGCGCCAGCGCGGTGCCAAAGGCCTCCTCCTCGGCCAGCGGCTGCACTTCCAGCGCCTGCTCCAGATCCGCAAAGAAACCGCTGCGCCCGCAGATTCCGCCGAGCCAGTCGTCGATCGGGCGGAACCGCTCCAGCATCCGCTGCCGGTTGTCCGCGCCGAACAGCTCGATATCGCGACTGGGCGGCAGCTCCAGCTCCGGCGTCAGCGCGCGCAGGGCGCGGCGCAGCTCCGCCGCCTTGCGGTCCTCCAGCCGGTGGTTGCCCAACCGGGCAATCTCATAGACCGCGCGGTGGAAGGAATCATTCTCGCGCCGCTCCGGCGCCAGCCCTTCGGGCAGCTGCAGCCCGGTCTGGGCGATGAAATCCGCCACCGAACCGCCGCCGGCGCGCACTTCCGCGTAATCGCGCAGGATCACCCGCGCCTCCGGCAGCGTTTTGAGCCAGCCCTCCAGCATCAGCCGGTAGTCGAAATGGATGCCGCCGAAGTAGCCGTCCAGCCCGTCCGCGCGCAGCGGCGCCAGCTGATGGCCGAATTTCAGCCGCTGGCCGTGCCAGGAGGCGACGTACTCGTCGATCCGCCTGAGCGTCGCCACCAGGGTGAATTCCGCCTCCGGGAACCAGCCTGCCAGCTTCTGGATCAGCTCCGGCCCGGCAGCGTTGAAATTGGCAAAGACCTCGGCGGCCAGGATCACCGTATGCGGCTCTGCAAAGCGGATCTGCTGCTGGATGGCATGCACCATCTGCGGCAGCACCGGCAGGCGCTTGTGATAGGACGGCACCTTGCCGTTGCTGTGGCCGGCCAGCATCCGGAAGGCCAGCGCATTATGCGGCTCGCGCACGTTAATCGGCAGGCTGCCCTCCGGCTGGCCGCGACCGGCCGCCGTGGCGGCCAGATGCGCCATGCCTTCGAAATCGACGTATGGGTAGAGGATGCCCGCCCGCGACAGCGCCGCGGCATTGCGCGACAGGTAATCCTGCAGCGAGGTGGAGCCCACCTTGTGGTGGCCGATGAACAGGATCACCTGCAGCGGCCGGGATGGCGCCGGTGCAGCCTCCCGGGGTGTCTCCGGAGCCGCCTGTTTTGCCGCGCGGGCGGCAAAGGGGCGGAGCAGTCTGCGGATCTTCTTCACTCGGCAGCTTCCTGTTGCATCATCCGGGCGGCCTCCGGCAGTCCCAGCCTGGCCTGCCAGTAGTCATCGCTGGTCAGCTGCCCGTAGCGGCTGCGGTATTCCGCGGCCAGGGCATCATAGCCCTTCAGGAAGGCGCGGGCGTTGCGCAGGAAGCGCCCGGTCTCGCGCCAGGCGGCAGATTTCGAATGGCGGACGGTGTAGAATTTCGTGCGCTCCGCATTGAGGCAGGCGATCTCTGCCGCGCCCCAGGCAAAGCCGATGTGGCTGCGGTTCTGCGCCTCCAGCGTGATCCGGCTGCCGAAGCGGGCAAAGCCGGGGATCAGCAGGCCGTTGAGGGTCAGCTTCATCAGATGCCGCTTCCAGGCCGCGGGCGGGTGGTGGCGCACCGGCGGCAGCTCCAGGCGCGGGTCCAGATCCTGCCATGCTTCGCTGGCGGTCAGCGCCTTCAGGTCCGCCCGGCGCCCGGCCATGTCGGCGTTTTCGTCAAAGAAGCCGGGGCCTTGCATCACGTCCTCCACCGCCAGGTTGATGGCGGCCAGGGTATCGTAATGCATCCGCGGCAGGTTGCGCAGGAAGAACCAGGCGGCGATTTTCAGCACCCCCCGCGCGCCCACGTCCATCTGCGGCAGGCTCAGGTGGTGCGCCATATGGCTGCGCAGGTCCAGGTACCAGGTCTGCGGGCTTTCCTTCTCAGTGAAGCTTTCCTGGAACGAGACCACACCGTTGAGGGTGGTGATGTTGAAATCATTGGCCAGCGAGAAGCTGACATCGTCGCCGCGCACGAAAAACGGGAAGGCCAGGTGCTCTGCCTGCGCTACCGGGAAGGCGAAATACCACCAGCCGCCGTAGAAATCCTCCGGCACCGGCTGCGCCGTCTCATGCTCCATCGCCAGCATCCGCGCCATGTCGCGCAAGTCGGTGCCCATGTGCAGCGGCTGGCAGCGGGCGAAGAACCGGGCGCCGTTTTCCCAGATCGCCCAGCGGTGCTGCTCGCTGATCATAGCGCCGGCCACCGCGGTTTTGGGATCCTCGGCATAGGCCAGGAACATCCAGGTGCGCTCCAGGCTCTGCATATGGATCGAGGCGTCGTCATCCATGAACAGGCAGTGCGAGGCGCCCTGCGCCCGTGCCTCCAAGAGGCCGCGGGTGAAGCCGCCTGCGCCGCCCAGGTTCTCGTTCGGCACCAGGGTGACGCCCTCGCGCGGCGGCAGATCCACCGACTGGCCGTTGTCGGTGACGATCATCTGCACATGCGGCTTCATCCAGGAGGAGTCGCGGAAGGCCGCGAACCGCTCCACCGTGCGCGCCACCGCCGCCTCGCGCTTGAAGGTGGTGACCGCCAGCGCCAGCTGCGGCGCCCGCCGCGGCGCGTCCCGGGTCTGCCAGCTGGCCCCGGACAGCCGTCCCGGCCCCATCGCGCGCAGCTCGAAGAACAGCACCCCGGGCCTGAAACCGGGCGCCAGCACATGGTCCAGATCCACCCGCAGCCGCCCGTCCTGCGGAAACTCCGCATAGGTGCTCACCACCCGGTCCCAGGACTGGCCGCGCGGCACCAGGAACACCACCAGCTCAAAGGCGCCCTCGCCTTGCAGCTCCAAACTCAGGCTCTGCAGCCCGCATTCGCGCTGCCATTTCTCCAGGTTGAACAGATTGAACCAGCTGCCGAAGGACACATGGCCGCCTGCCTCGAAGCGCAGCTCGCGCTGATCCGGCAGCACCGCAACCGGCCCCTGCGGCCGCAGGTACAGCTCCTGCTCGGTGCAGATGCCAAGCTCCGGCCATATCAGCCCCTGCAGCGCCGCCGCGCCTGTTGCAGCCAGCATGTCCTTCGCCATCGGTAAACTCCTTTGCCCGGCACCCTCAATCACACGGGAGCTGCATACTGGAGCTGCGCGCAGAAATAAATTGCTCATTGCCACGCAGCCGCAGAAACCCGCCGGCGGGCAGCTGGGCTGTTATTCCAGCATTTCCTCATGCACCGCGATGGCCTCCTCCAGGTCATCGAAATAGCGCACCCGCCCGGCTTCCAGCACCAGGCCGGCATCGCAGAACTGGCGGATCTGGCTCATCGAGTGGCTGACCATGATGGCGCCCGACAGCTTCATCCGGTCGGCAAAGACCGCGCGGCTCTTGCGGCGGAAGGCCTGGTCGCCCACCGCGGTCACCTCATCGACCAGATAGGTGTCGAAGCGGATCCCCATCGAGGCGCCGAAGGTCAGCCGCGAGCGCATGCCGGAGGAATAGCTGCGCATCGGCATGTGGTAGAATTTTCCCAGCTCGGCGAAATCGCCGACGAAGTTCACCAGGTCATCGGTGTCGACGCCATAGATCCGGGCGATGAAGCGGACATTCTCCGCCCCGGTCAGGTCCTTGTGGAACGACCCGCCCAGCCCCACCGGCCAGGAGATGGTGCCGTCCGAGACCACCTGGCCGCAGTCGGGCCTGAGGGTGCCCGCGATAAGCTCCAGCAGCGTCGACTTGCCGGCGCCGTTGCGTCCCAGGAGCGCCAGCGAGCGCCCCGAGGGCAGCGTCAGGCTCAGATTATCGATCACCACCTTGCGCTCGCCCTTGAGCCGGAAGCTCTTGGTCAGGTTCTCCAGCCGGATCATCGCCTGCCCTCAGCTGCGGTCGCGGACCGAGTAATAGACCAGCGCCCCGATCGACCAGCCCAGCAGCAGGAACAGGGCAGCGAGCGCGCTCAGCATGAACCGGCGCGGGTATTCCGCCTCCTCGGCCAGGGTCGGGGTGATATAGGTGGCCAGGTAGCGGCTCTGGCGGGCGGCCTCGTCGCGCGCCACCTCCAGCGCCGCCAGCGCCGCGCGGTAGGTTTCCTCGGCAAACTCGCGGTCCACCGTCAGCCGCTCGAACTCGGAAATCAGGGTCGGGTAATCCTCGCCGACGCCGCCGGTGTCGGTATTGCTGGAGGCGAAGGTCTGGCGCTCGATATTGATGCGGCCGCGGATCACCTCGATCTGCTGCTGCGCCTTCTTCAGCCGCACGTCGTTCTCTGCCACCGAGCCCGCCAGCAGGTCGTATTCAATGAGCGCCTCGGCCAGCTGCTGCTGCAGGTTGTTCATCACCCCCATGCGGCCCTGGATATCGGCCTCCGGGTCGACGATGCGGGTGCGGGTGCGGAACCGGGTCAGCGCCTCGCGGGCAGCCTTCAGCCGTTCCACCGCCTCCTCCAGGTCGGTTTCGGCATAGCGCATGGCATCGGCGCGGGCCTGGTCGTTGAGCGCATTGATGCGGATCTGGCTTTCCTCGACCACGGCGCGGGTGATCGCCCGGGCGGTTTCGGCATCAAAAGCGGTGACCTGCAGCTCGGTCAGCCCGGAGCCGCTGTCATAGGAGATGCGGGCAACGCGCTGCCAGAACCAGACCAGCTCCTCCAGGGTGGCATCGGGCCAGATCGAGAACACCCAGTCGCCGGGCCAGTGCTGGCTGTAATGGGCGCGCAGGTCCACCCGGGCATTGACCGCCTCGGCCATTTCCTGGCTCTGGATGAACTCATAGAGGATGTCGCTGTCCGAGGCGGTGGAGGCGCCTGCAAATGTGGCCAGCCCGCCCAGCAGGTCATTGGCGCCGGAGCTTTCCTGGCTGCGCACGGTGAAGCCCGCGGTGGAAGCATACTGGTCCTCGGCCACCGCAAACAGGTAGAACACCGCCGCCGCCAGCGGCAGCAGCACCAGCGCCGCAAAGCTGGCAATCAGCCCGCGGTGGCGCGGCTTCAAGTGCGCAGGCCGGGCCACCGGATAGGCCGGGGTCTGGGCGATCTGCTGTTCCAGCCGCCCCGCCTTCTCGGCCAGCGCAGCCTGCCTGGCCTCGGCCTCGCGCATCTTGCGGCGCAGCTTCCGGAGCTTCTTGCCGCCCCCCGCGCCGCCGCCGCCGACCTGGCGGCTCCGGCTCTCCGCACCGCCGCGCCGCTGCCCGGCCCCGGCGGCCGCGGCGGCGGCCCCTTTTTCCGCGGCTCTGGCCTCGCCCCCGGGCGTTTCCGGGGCGGGCGGCGGAGCCTGATCTGCGCGTTTGCGGCCGGTGCGGAACTGGGCGGCAGCCTTCTGCCGCGCCGCCGGGCGATCCTGTTTCATAATCTGCTATCCCGGCCTGCAGCCGTTTGTAATTGCCTCGACTTTCTTTCATAGTATCGCCTGCACCGCGCGCATTCACAATGGGTATTCATGACCACCACACCATCTGCGGCCCGGCCCTCTGCCCCGCCCCCGGGCCGGTCTCCGGGCCCTGCTCCGGCCCTGCGGCCCGCCGCCGGGCGGGCGCGCCGCTTTGCCTCGCTGCGCACCGTGGCGGCGCTGGTGCTGCGCGAGATGTCGACCCGCTACGGCCGCACCCCCGGCGGCTATCTCTGGGCGGTGCTGGAGCCGCTGGCGGCCATCCTGTTCCTCTCCATCGGCTTCTCGCTGGTGATCCGGAGCCCGTCGCTGGGCACCAGCTTCCTGCTGTTCTACGCCACCGGCTACCTGCCGTTCGATCTCTATAATTCGGTGTCCAGCACCACCGCCCGGGCGGTGAATTTCTCCCGGCCGCTCCTGAAGTTCCCGGCGGTGACCTGGCTGGATGCGGTGCTGGCGCGCTTCCTGCTGAACAGCCTGACCGGCGCCCTGGTGGCCATTCTGCTGCTGGGCGGCGTGCTGGCGGTCATCGACAGCCGCACGGTTCTGGACCTGCCTGCGGCGGTGCTGGCGATGGCGCTGGCGATGGCCCTGGGGCTGGGCCTGGGCACGCTCAACTGCGCGCTGACGGGGCTGTTCCCCTTGTGGGAAGTGGCCTGGTCGATCATCACCCGGCCGCTGTTCATCGCCTCCGGGATCTTCTTCCTTTATGAGGATCTGCCGCCGCTGGCGCAGGACATCCTGTGGTACAACCCGGTGATGCATATCACCGGTCTGATGCGCACCGGCTTCTACCCGGCCTATGCCGCCTCTTACGCCAGCGTGACCTATGTGCTGGCCGTCAGCCTGATCCTGCTGGCGCTGGGGCTGGTGATGATGGGCCGCTACCACCGCGATATCCTGAACCGCTGAGGCGCGGGGCCCGGAGACGGGGCCGGTCCCGGGAACGGACCGCAGAATGCCGGCTGGTTTCAGCCGTTGTCCCCGCGGGGCGCCCGGCGGCAAGGCCTCCGGGGATCCCCCCTGCTTCAGGCGCGGCGGCGGCGGTTCACTTCCCAGGCCAGCGCCAGGGCCGCCGCAACCGCCGCAACTGCCAGCAGGCCCGCGCTTGCATCGATTTCCGGCGTGTTATGCGGATTGCCGACGCCGTTGTTCCAGCCGTTGCCGCCGGCATTGCCGTTGCCGGTGCCCCAGCCGCCATTGCCATTGCCGTTCCCGTTGCCCCGGCCAGCGGCAAACGCCGCGGACAGGGTCATGCAGCTGGTGAAAACCGCGGTGCCGGCAGCGGTCAGAAGAGATTTCATTGCTTTGGCCTCAAAAGGTTGAGTTACAATTGCCTTCCGGCAACCGTTAGCATTTTCCCGGCCCGGGCACAATTTCCGGAGCCGCCCGGACGTGTTTCTGCCGCCCGGCTGTCTCCGGGATGCACCGCACAGGGCGCTGCAGGCCTGGCCAGTCAGAAGATCTGCCAGGCCAGTGGCGGGAAATCGGCGGGGCCTGCCCCTAGAGGCGCACCTGCAGGAACCGCGGCGCGCCGCCGTCCAGGCAGACCGCCGACAGCACCCCGCTGGCATAGGCGCCGGTGTCGATGGCAATCCGGCCCTGCTCTGCTGCGGGCCTGCTGACGATGGTGTGCCCGTGCACCACCCAGATGCCGTCGCGGCGCGGAGTGCGGAAAAACTCCGGGTGCCCCCACATCAGCACCTCCTCCGGCTGCGCATCGGGCGCCGCCCGCGGGTCCGCCCCGGCATGCACCATCAGCACATTGCCCGACAGCACCGAGGTCTTCAGCCCGGCCACCCAGGCAATCAGCCCCTCCCCCATCGCCGCCTGCAGCTGGCCGCGGCAATCGCGCAGCTCCGCTGCCGTCATCTGCGGCCGCACCCCGCAGATGCCGAAGGAGGCCAGCGTCTGCAGCCCGCCATTGCGGAGCCAGACTCCGCCCGCACGGACCGGATCACGCAAAAAGTCCAGCAGCATGGCCTCGTGATTGCCCATCAGGCAGGTCAGATCCGGGCGCGCGCTGAGACAGCGCAGCACCTCCGCGCTGTGCTCGCCGCGGTCGGTATAGTCGCCCGCCAGCACGATCCGGTGGCCCCGCGGCACCTGCGCCAGCATATGCTCCAGCAGTTCCAGGCAGCCATGCACGTCGCCGATCACGCACAGCGGCACCGCCGGCGCCGGATCCGCAAACCGGGCTCCCGGCCAGAACCTGTTGAACAAGGATGACAGCACGGATGCCAGGCCTCCCGGCGGCCCCCCCCGATGCAGCGAACTCCCGGCGCGGGGCCGCGCGCCGGGGCAAATGCCGTCAGACGGTGATAGCCGCCCGCCCGCCGCGGGGCAAGCGCGGCGGCTCAGGCGCTGCGGCAGGCCGGCACCCCCATGCGGATGATCTCGCTGCCCTTGATCTTGTGCACCCCGGAAACCCGGTTGCGCCCCTCCGCCATGAACCAGGCCTTCAAGGGCGCCGGGTAGTACTGCGCCATCACCCGGCTGAAATAGTCGAACTTTTCCTGTGTCAGGCGGCGGCCGCCGCGCGAGGGGCCATGGAAGCCGAAGGTGGTGCCGGGATCGACGCAGGCGCCGGGCAGGCCGAGGAACATGGTGCAGGTGGAATAGCAGACCTTGCCGCGGATCTCGACCCGCACCCCGCGCTTCTGCAGGTTGCTGAGCTCGATCAGCCGGTCATGCAGATAGCCGCCACGGTCGCTGCCCACCACATAGGTCTGCTGGGCGGCGGCGGCCGCAGGCTGCAGCGCGGCAAGTGCCAGGGCCGCGGCAGCGGCCTTTGCGGCGGTGCGGAAGGCGGAACCGGCGTGTCCTGCGAAGGCAGCCGCCGAAAATACGTTGTTCAGTGCCGGCATGGTCGGATCTCCAATGCAAAAACTGGCGTTGGAGATTAAGTAGGCAAACCCTGGGCGCGGACCGCGGTCAGGATGTGGCAAAAATTAGCACATTATCAACACTTTAGAGCGCATGTTAGGAAAATTTTAAGAGATTGCGCCAGCCTGAGCCGGACGCAGCCGACCGGCCCGGAGGGTCCGGAACCGCTCAGATCAGACCGAAATCCCCAGCGGCGAGGGCCGCGGCGGCAATGACGGCGTTGGCCAGCATATGCGCCTGCACCGCGCCGCCGGGGCGGCGGCTGCGCAGATACAGCAGCCCGAAGGCCGCCCCCGCCAAGGCGCCGGCCAGCCAGCGGTCGTGCAGCGCCGCAAACAGCAGGCTGCTGACTGCCAGCCCGGCCAGCGCCCGCCAGGGTGCCGCCGCGGGGCCTCCGGCGATGCGCTCCAGCACATAGGCGCGGAAGAACAGCTCTTCGATCACCGGCACCAGCAGCACCGTGCCCAGGAAGCGGCAGGCAATCCAGAACGGATCGGGCGCCCCGGCGGCGGCGGCGGCGGCGGCGGCCTCCGGGGCGGTCCAGAGCCACAGCGCCGCCACCGCGCAGCCGGTCAGCCAGTCCAGCGGCCCGGCCTGCCATTTGAAGGTCTTCAGCGCAGGCCAGAACAGCGCCAGCCCCAGCAGCATCACCGCCACCCGCAGCGGGTAGCCATCGGCGGGGGTCTCCCAGATCAGCGGGGTGAGCGTGCCGCTGATCATGAACAGGATGAAGGGCACGATCCTGGCAAACAGCGGATCCGCGGCCAGGGGCGGGCCTGTCCGGGCGGCGGGGCCGGCGGTCCTTTCATGGAAGAAATCCATGTTGTGGACGATGGCCAGAACCCCAAAGGCCAGCAGCGAGAACAGAAGCCAGCCGGCATAGGAATGAAACCCGTCCACCGCCAGCTGCGGCGAGACATTGGCCCCCAGCCAGATCAGCACGGCGATCCTCAGGACATTCAATAGCCAGCTGAGGCCGACCGCCAGCGGGAACAAGGCCGCCCAGTACGGCCCCATGCGCAGCGTGCCGCGCGCCAGCAGCGCATAGATGCCCATGAACACCGTCACGAGCGCCATGCCCTCGGCACCGGAACAGCCCGTGGCAATGCGCACTGCAAAGTCATTGAGACCGATAATGCGGTCGCCCGGAAGGCTGGAGACCGCCGTGCCCGCCAGGGAGAGCACCAGCGCGACCGCCTCGAAGGTCAGCCGGGTCAGAACGCGGTTTTCGCCCCAGAGCCAGCCCGCGGCCTCCACGACCAGCGGCAGCAGAAAGAACCCGGCCGCCGCAAGCGGCAGCAAGGCGTCATTGCCAAACAACCATTGCTTCCAGGCGCGCCAGGGCAGGAGCCAGAGCGCCGCGCCAAGAAACGCCAGCGCCGCACCTGCCAGGAACAGCGGCGCCGCCTGGCTGAACTGCGCCTCCAGCTGCGGCAGGGTGAAGCGCCACAGCGGCGCCAGCAGCAGCGCCAGCCCCAGCAGATGCAGCGCGGCCGGAAAGAGGCTGCGGGGCGGGGCGGTTTTCGTCAGATGCAAGTAATTGCGCCAGAAGCGGGGAACGAAAATGTTCATCAGGACAACGGCCAGGCACATCAGGAAAACGCTCAAGGGAAGCGTTCTCATTAGCCGGCAGAGCGCAAAAACGGACACATTGCTGCAGGAAAACTGCTCCGTCTCATAAGTAAGAAGGCGGATGGTCACAGCTTCGGCCACAGCAGCCAGCAGAAAAACAGCCAGACGCCCGGATACAGGCATAACAACCAGCCCCTGCCTCATGGTCACTCCTTGAGCACGCGTTTGAAAACAGGGCGGCGCAGCCCCTGCCCTGCACTGTCAGGGATGTTCTCTTCTCAAACAAGGCGGCCGCATGTTCAAGGGGCTCTCCCCAAACCCCGCCACTGGCATTGGCCGCCAGCAGGCTTGCGGTGCCTGCCGGATCCGCAAGCCCAAGCCTGGGCCGCACCGCTGAGGGGGCTCTGGCGCCGGTTCAAGACACAAGCCTCTCACAGCGTTGCGGCAGAAGGCCATCCGGCGCGCGCCCGGTTGTTCCAGCCTTAACCCGGATATCCCACCATTCAGCCATCGGAGGAATCGGGACGCACGTTTCATCAAGCCTGCCATTTCAGGAGTACGCAAATGCCTCAAACCGATCCGTTCGCCAGCCACCGCCGCGGGCTTGAAAGCCCGGCTGCAACCCACTTCGCCATCACTCCCCAAGATGGCACCGACCTGCCGGTGCGGCCGCGGGTGCTGCGGGTTGTCTCGGGCGGCGACCTGGCGCTCCGGGATGCCGCGGGAACCATCATTGTCTATCCGGTCGCCTCCGGCGAGACATTTGCCTTCTCGGCGGCCGGAGTCGAAGCAACCGGCACAACGGCAACCGTCGCGGGGTGGTACTGATGCTGGGTGCCGGCCTTTCAATGACGGGTGAGGCCGTGCAGGGCCGCAGGCCGCCGCCTGCCCCCCTGATCGACCTGGACTTCCGGCAGGACCGCTACTTTCAGGCGGGCGCTGCCAGGAGCTTTGACGAGATGTTCGCCTACAGCGGCACCGGCCTGCGCACCTTCACCGGCGAGACCGGGCAGCTGGTCTGGGCGGCGCATAACTTGCTGGCCCATTCCGGGGATCTGACGCAGGGCGCCGCAAGCGGCGCGTCGGTGTCAGCGACCCGGCTCACGGCCGCGGCAGGCGCAGGCGCAAGGGCGCCCGAGGCGCTGCGGGCAGGGGTGGCGCTGCCGGATGCGGGCACCTACACCTACGCGGCCCATGTCCGGCAGGTGAACCTGCGCTACCTTGCCATGGCATCCGCGGGCTACGGCGCCGGAGCAGACGGCGTTTCCCTTTTCGACCTGCAGGACGGGGCGGTTGCCAGCCAGGGCAATGGCCATCTTGCGCAAATCCAGCTGCTGGCCGGCGGCAGCTTCATCTGCAGCATTGCTTTCGCCATGGATGAATCCGCGCCGGCCGGCACGCTGAGTGCGGGCGTATCAGAAAGCGCGGCAGCGCATCTGGTGACGGATCCGGACGGCACCGAGGCGATGGATATTCTGGCGCAATGGCTCTACCGCTCCGATCTCGGCGGCATGGCGGACAACCCGGACAACGCCCTGGGGGCAGGGTTCGAGACCTATGTCCCCTCCAGTGCCTCACCGGCCTTCAAGGCGCGCCGCAACGCGTATGAAAACGGGGCGCCGGCAGGGATTAAGATCGAAAGCAGCGCCGCCGCGAACCTGTTGCGGCACACCAACGCGCCGGCGGGGAACTGGGCCTCTCCCAACAGCACTCTGGAGGAGGTGCCCGGCGGGTTCGTCCGGATCACTTCGAATGGCACAGGCGGCTTCCCCAGAGCCGAAAGAGGGGACGTCGGCGGCGGCGCAGGCGTGTATACCGCGCAGGTCGAAGTGCGTGCGGGCAACAGCGGCGGGTTTACCTTCAGGGCTTTTGGCACCGGGTTCAGCGGCGGCAACGACTCCGTCGCCTACCGCTTTGATTTCAGCACTGAGACATTCACCAAACTGGCGGCCGCCCCGGCCCTCTATCCCCCGGTGGCGAAGCTGGTATCCCCCGGTGTCTACAGGCTGGCAATGACGTTCACCGCCGGAACAGTAGCGTCCTTCAACATGTATCCTGTCTGGAATGATGCAACTTCGGGCATGTATGCGGACTTCCGCCGCCCCCAGCTTGAACCGGGAGACACCCCCTCCTCCTTCATCCCCACGGCAGGCAGCCCGGCCGCCCGCGCGGCGGAGACGCTGGCCGTCCGCGCCTCTGTGCTGCCTGCAGCCATGCCGGAAGCGGTGTCGTTCGCCGTGGATGGCCGCATGTGTCTTGCAGACACCGGATCCGGTGCAGCAGCCCGGTTCTTCGACTGGCAGGCTGATCAGGGCAGCTTCCTCCGTGCGGATCTGAGCGCCGGCAGCCCGGCAACCGGCCGGATCCAGGTTGTCAGCGAACAGTCCGGTGCCGCCAGCACGGCCAGCGGCGCGGCATCCGCCTATGCCCCCGGGACCGAGGCCGCTGTCAGCTTTGCCGCCCGCCACCAGGCGGCGCTTCTGGAGCTGGCAGAGAAAGGGAAGACCTTCCCCGCCTCGCCCGCGCCATCCGCGCTGCCGGACCTGGCGGCAGCCGGTATCGGCCTGGCACCGGTGTTCAACGGCAGCCTTGGCCGCTTCCGCATGTGGGACCGCGATCTTGGCAGCCCCGGCATTGAGCGGATGACCGCATGAGCAGCAGCCTGCGGTTCATTGCAAAGCCACCTGCATCGCCGCGAGCACCGGAGCGCGGTGAAGGGCACCGCAAAGGCGGCGGCGGACGGCGAGGAGAAGCTGGCGGCCGGGCACGAGAGTGTCTACATTCCGCTTGGCGCCATCCACCGGATGGGGAGCCCGGGCAAAGTGCCGGTGAGGATGACATCATGCGCTACGAAGACATTTATGCGCGCGGATAACTGGAAAGATCATTCACGAATGAGCGCATCTTCGGGTTCGGTTCTTTACCTGTCGCCCTATTTTTGGCCGGAGGAGATCGGCTCCGCTCCCTATTGCCGGGAACTGGCAGAGCACTTGTCGGACCAGGGGTACGCCGTCTCGGCGCTCGCCTTCCGCCCGCATTATCCCAGCAGCGCCCCCTTTGGAGACTGGGCGGGAGGCGCGCGCGACCGCGAAGCTCTGGGTCAGATCGCAATCGAACGCGTCCCGGTGAACCCGCGCGGCTCCGGCGGGTTCAAGACCCGGATCGGCAATGATCTGCGCTTCCTGCGCAGGGCGGTCTGGCATGCGCTTTGCGGCACGCACCGCAAGACCGGCGCCATCATTGCCTATATTCCGAGCGTGCTGGCTCTTTACGGCGCCAAGGCGCTGAAGCTGCGCTCCGGCGCGCCTGTCATTGCCGTGGTCCACGATATCGAAAGCGGCCTTGCCGGCTCGCTTGGCATCGCGTCCAATCCGGTGGTGCTGAAGGTCATGCGCCTGGTGGAGCGGATTGGCCTCAACTTCGCGGATGAAGTTGTTGTGCTGACGGAGGGCATGAAGCGGGAACTTGAGGAGATCGGCTGCAGGAAGCCCATCACGGTGCTGCCGATCTGGTCGCAAGCGGCCGAAGAAGCTCCGGTCGACCCGGCCGCCCCGGTGCGGGTGATGTATTCCGGGAACTTCGGCAAGAAACAGAACCTGGACCAGCTGCTGCCGCTGCTGTCGCATGTGTCGGACACGATGCCAGAGGTTGAGATCCTGATGCGGGGCGGCGGGTCGGAGCGCTCCCGGATCGAAGCCGAGGCCGCCCGCCGCGGCATCGCAAACGCCCGTTTCCTGGAGCTGGCCCCCGCCGGGGAGTTCATGGCCTCGCTGCAGAGTGCAAATGTCCATCTTGTGCCCCAGGCCCTGAACGTGGCGAACTATGCGCTGCCCTCGAAGCTGTTCTCGATCATGTCGGCAGGCCGCCCCTATGTCTGCATTGCCGAACCGGGCAGCCCGCTTGATGCCCTGGCCCGGGAGTCCGGCGCGGGCATCTGTGTTTTCCCGGATGACGAGGCCCGCCTCTGCCAGGAGGTGGCAGGGCTTCTGAGCGACCCGGCGCGGCAGCAGCGCATGGGCGATGCCGGCCGTGCCTTCGTGCAGCAGCACATGAACCGCGGCACCATATTCAGCAAGTACGAAGCCATCCTGCGGCGCCTGACTGGCGCCTCCCGGGGGGCCGCGCATTGCGGAGATTAAAGCGCTTGCCGCCGGCAGCCCGAACCTGGCCCGGATCCTGCGCGGTGTCTTCAGCAGCAGGCTAATGATACCCGAATGCTTCCAGGGACGGGCGAAGCTGTTCGGTCAATGCGCGCGCCTCAGCGTCACTTAAGCCCTGCCGCCACTTGCCTGTGCCGCCGCGCCGGAAGGTATGCGACTTTCCCGGATCGATGGCCGTCTTCAGCGCCTGCAGAAGGGCGCTGCGGTCCTCAGCCATACCGCCGGTGCGGGCAGTGTAAGCATCGATAATGCGCAACAGCTGGCTGTCGCGGCCCGCGCCTGAAATGTCTTCATAGCGGATGGCAAGGGTATCCGGGTCCTGCAGCCAGCCAGAATAGGGCAACAGGCGGCTGTTGCATTCCGGGTAGCGGCGGTCCAGCCCGTTCAGTGCCAGCTGCAGCCGGTCCCGGTCGTTGCCCAGCTTGGCAAAATGCTTGTGCATCCGGTGCCAGCGGTTCATCTCGCTCAGGTAATAGGCTTCCGACACGATCACGTCCCGGGGGTCGCGGTAGATGAAGAGATGCAAGGCGTTGATGCCTTGCAGGGCGGCCTTCGCCTCGGCGGAACAGTACAGATGGCAGCCGAGGGTTTCCGACGGCAGCACTGCGGAAATCCGCCGCGCCAGTTCATCCGGCGCCCGCTCCCGCTGCGTTATGGACGGGCTGGTTGCAATAAAGCGGTTGAGGTAGCGGACCCCGGGGAGGGCCCGCGTTACCTGCAACAGAAGGTGCGTGCCGCTTTTGGGGAGCGAATTTACAAAAAGAGGAGGGCAATTTGCATAGGCTTCAGGACCCACAGCCCTCCTTTCCAAAGCCGCAGCGGGGCGCCGCAGGAGGGCAATTCCCTTTCTGAGAACAGGGGATTTACGTACCGAGGGGTGGTCTGCAAGGCGGCCGAAATTCATCCTGTAGCTGTTTCCCTGTTTATTGCTGCGAAAGAAGTTCCGGTATTCGCTGACCTTGGAAAGAACCTTGTCCGGAAAGCCCTGGCGAAGGCAAGGAATCGCGCGGCTGTCTTCACCAGGGCGCTCCCCGGAGGAGATCTGCTGCAGTTATGCTGCACTTGGACGGATAGTCCTGCGCCGCCGGTTGCAAGTGCAAAAAGATAGGCACAGCCTAGGGCTGTAGCAAGCGGATAAGTTTGGATATGGTTCGCTGGATCATAGTGCGAAGCAGAATACGGCAGCATGGCAAACAGCTCGAACCTGACGTCCCGTACCCCCCCGCAGCCCGTCAAGGGGCACTCGGTTCCGCGGTTCCCGCTGCGCCACCGGATTTACCGCCTTGCCTGGATGGCCGTATGGCGGCTTCTGGCTTCCTGGACACCCCCGCAGTTAAATCGCTGGCGCTGTTTTCTGCTGTCCGCATTTGGCGCCAGGATCGCGTCCGGCGCGGTGGTGCGCTCAAGCGCGGCTGTTTGGTACCCGCCCAACCTGATCATGCGGGAAGATGCGATGATCGGCGACGGCGTTCAATGCTATAACATGGATCTTGTTATCATCGGCGCGCGGTCCGTTGTTTCCCAGCGGGCATTCCTCTGCGGCGGCACACATGATTTCACCCGTGCCAGCCGGCCCCTTGTGACGAGGCCGATCGAGATCGGCGAAGATGTCTGGATTGCTGCAGAGGCTTTCATCGGGCCAGGGGTCACGGTTCCGCAGGGGTGCGTGATTGGCGCCCGCGCGGTCGTCACAGGGAAGTTGCAGCCTTGGACGGTTTATGCCGGAAACCCGGCCAAAGCGATCCGGCGGCGGGAACTCGAACCTGGCAGTTAACCGCGGTTCGCCGCTTCGGATATTGCTTCCAGCAGATCCCGGGCGGCGCTTTCGACCGAGAAACGCGCCTCATAGCTGCCCCGGCAGTTAGCCTGCATCTCAGCGGCTTCCGCAGCTGGCATCGACAGGAACCGGCACAGCGTCGCCGTTGTTGCCGCGACCGTGTCCGGGCCGGACAGGCCGGCTCCGTCTTCAACGACCTCCCGCCAGATATTGACCTTGCCGGAGATGAGAACCGGGGTGCCCGCCGAAAGCGCTTCCGCAACAACCAGGCCGAAGTTTTCCTGATGCGAAGGCAGGACAAAGGCGCGGGCACCGGCGAAGGCGGCAGATTTCTCCGGACCCTTGATCATGCCCGGCCAATGAACGCGGCCGGCAATCCCGAGCTGATCCGCAAGCGCTTCCAATTCCGCTTTCCACCCGACCTGATCCGGGCCGGCCATCACCAGATCCAGCTGCGGATGGCGCGCCGCGGCTTCGGCGAAAGACCGGATCAGGTTATCGCAGGCCTTCTTCGGATGTATCCTGCTCAGGAACAGAAGATAATCGCGGCCGCCCAGTTTCGGCAAACGGGCCCGGAAACTGCTGCGGCCTTCCCGTTGCTCGGCTTCGGGCCTGCGCTGGTCGGCGGCACAGAACGCCAGCACTTTCGAACGGTATCCCTGATATCCGCGGAACGCCCCCCGGGCCAGGCGCTTTTCCTCCTGGCAAGTGAACAGAACCGCGCGGGCGTCTTTGAGAACCCGTCCCAGAAACAGTGTCCAATAGGCCTGTTTCAGAAGGTACTTCACCCGGCCGGCCTGCCGGAAATAGGGATCGAGCATGCCATGAGGGAAAACCAGCCACGGAAACCCCGCGCGTTTCATCTCGCGGTAGGCGCCGGTTGTGGCATGGGTCCACAAGCCATGAATGACCGCTGCATCCGCACCGGCAAGCAGGCCGGAGACACGCGCGCCGAAGCCGGGGGCCCGGCGCAATGGCCCGCGCACCGGGCCCGCCGCCTCCACCTGGAAAGGAAAGTCCTTCAGAAAGGGCGCTTGCGGATCGTCAAGCGTTACAAAGATGCTTTCATGACCCTGCTGGGCATGCGCTTCAGCCATGACACGTGCATATTCAATCGGCCCGCCCCCTTCGGGATCGGCAGAACGGATAAGATGCAGGATCTTCACTGGATGGCCTCTCCGGTTTCACCGTTTCCGTGATAACCGAACCGCTGGGCGGCCGGTCCGGCGGTTTTCATGACCTTTTCAATATCTTCGGGTGAAAGACGCTGCCGCCATTTCATCGCCGCGCTCCGGGCGTCCCGGTGCACGTATGACCCGATGGGCGTCCTGCGGGCCGAGTCCCCGGATTTCGCGTTAAGGGCTGCGGACATGAAGCGATCGACGGCTTCGGATTTGCGGGCATTTAGAAATGAGAATATCCGCGAGGCTTCCTCGGCAGGTTTCGCCGCCAAATCTTCCTGGCGCACAAAAGTCGTGCGGGGGTCATTCAGAAGATATTGGTCTGCGAAGCCGTAGACGACCCGCCACAGCAAGGCTGCCTGGTGAAGCACTGGCTGGGGGCTTCTGGCATAGTGGCGGATCTCATCGGCGAATTCAGGCAGATCGGCCAGCAATTGCGGCTGCAGCAAATCGTTGAAGTCAAATCCGGCGCCGCGGCGCGCCAAGCTTTCCGCAAAACCGCAGGGATGGCGTACTGTAAGAACAACTGAAAGGCCAAAATGGCTTTGCAAGTGGCGGGAGGTGAAACAGAGGAAGGGATCTTTGAATACAGCGCGGCGGCGGTGCCTGGCATGCAGCGCCCCGGTCCGGGCAAATTTTCCGGCACGCAGCACATCATGCCAGGATCTTATTTGACTCATCCGGCGGAGCGTCTGCGGAAGCAGGTTGTGCCCGAATTGGATTTGGCGGAGATCCCTGCCCAAGTCTTCGATCCGGTCCGGCCCGAAGTATTCGTACCAGTGATTGGTGGGAACCGCCGCGTACCCTAGCGGAGGCTGATGATTAAGCGGTTCGTGGACGACATTAAAGGATTTGGAGGCGCCCAGGATTCTTCCCAGGAGCGTGGTCATCGAATAATGAGTGCCTGTGACGATGACAGATTTTGAAAAAAGATCATTTTCGTCTGCGGTCATGTTGACGGTATCCCGGCTCAAACTGAAAAGGTGATCTGCCTCAGAAATCCTCGACCGGCGGCAGATGCTGCGCGATGGCGGGCAATTTCCCCGGCAGGAGCGCATCCGTGATGCGCAAACAAAGACGCCTGGGCCTTGCCAGAAGGTCCAGCAGATGCCGCCGGCGCATTGCCTTGAGATCCGCCTCGGTTCTGTCCCGCCCCATCACCTTCCTGTAGATGCGCTCGTGGTTGCGCCGGTCCTCGGAAGCATGGCGCTGACTGCCGGTGATACTTTCCCCATAAAGGACAAAGGCCGACCAAAAGCCCGGAACATGCGCAAACCGCATGCCGGCCAGCGCCATATCAACCAGGATTTCGCCATCCCAGCAGGTCCGGTTCGCGGCATTGAAACCGCCGGCTTTCCGGAAGCTTCCGGCCTTGTAAAACGTGGACTGCTGAAGCCAGAGCGTGCGGTAATGCACGTAGCGTTCAGCCGTGAAGGCCGGGGTGGCCAGCACGCGGCGGTAAGGCACGCCGCTGATATCGGTGAGATACCCGTCGCCGAAGATGCAGTCGGCCCCGGGGTTGCCGGCGATTGCACTCGCAGCCTGCGCCAATCCCCCGGCAAGAAAAAAATCGTCTGCATTCAGGTAGACGAACCAATCACCAGAGGCGCGGGCAAAGCCTTTGTTCAGGCCATCGGCGGGCCCGTTGTCCGGTTCCCGGATGATTTGCAGGCGGCGGTCTCCGCGCGCCTCATACTCTGCCAGGATCGCAGCGGTGGAATCCGTTGAGCCAGGATCGATCACAATATACTCCAGCTCCACCCCCTGCTGGGATAAGACGGATTCCATGCAACGGCGCAGGAACCGGCCCTGGTTGAAGGCGTTCGTGACGACAGAGATCTTCATTTATCCCCCCTGCCCCTTCTTAAGTGATTTCAGATGATCGGCGAGAAGCGCGGCGGCAATGACGATGAAAAGCGCAGTCACGCAACGCCGTTCTCCGCCAAAGGGTGAAAACAGCGTATCCCAGAGCAAAGTCGCAATAGCCAGGAACTCGTAGCTCCAGCCTGGCCGGGCTGCGACCGCGCCGGCCAGCAGAGCGCGGAAACCCAGCACCAGAACCGATGCCCAAAACAGCCCTGCAAGAACGCCGTGCTGCACCCATGTCCCCAGCAGGATCGAGTGGCTGGGGATGGTCTCGACCCGGGTGAGATATTCGGCATTCCAGTTCACATAGGCGCCCTGCGCCTGGAGGAGCTGATAAAGCAAATAGCGGTACTGGGGCTTTTCAGCCCAGGAGCCATGCCCAAGCAGCGGGCTTTCCGAAATTGCCCGAAGGGACACGATGCTCTCTGGCCGCCCGCCGAAAAAAATGCTCCGCCCGCCTGCCGTCTGCGCCAGATACTTGTTGAGCATTTCCTGCCCGAGAACGCCTGTCTTGACGATTTCACCGAAAACGGCCTCGCCTGCGATCATGCCGCCGAACAGCAGCATGATGACCAGGCTGATCGCGAAAACCCTGTCGCGGGGCCTGCTGAAATGCAGGGTGAATGCGCTGAGGGCACCGGACAGGAAGGTCAGAAGGAAAAGAGACCGCGCGCCTAGGAAGAGATGCAGAGGCGCGGCGGCCATCAGCCAGAACCCCGTTTTACGGCGCCCCAGGCCAGCAACCCGCAACGCCAGAAGGAACAGCAGCGTAACCGAAAGCCCGGCCCCGAATTTCCATTGCAAACCGAAGAACGCGCCTCGGGCATTGCCGGTAAAGGACGTCAGCAGGGCGGCCGCGCCCACCCCGATCATTGCATAGAACAGCCGGTCGCGGCGGCCATCCACCAGAGTGAAGAACACAACCAGGTATATTCCGAACAGGCCTACCAACGCCCATCCCTTGGCCATGTTGGCAACCGGGGATTGATTGACAATGTCTGACAAGACCATGCCGGCAACCCAGAGCGCATAAAATATCAGAACCGGGCGCAGATAGGCTTGCCGCAGATTGATCCTGCCGCGCGCGAGCAATGCGGCGAACAGCGCGGCCGCCAGGAAATCCGACACCATCAGCTGACCGACGGCATTGAAGCGGAACGCCGTCAGGGCCGGCAGGAGAAACAACAGTATATTCACCGGCGCAAAGACACTGCGCGGTACAACCCAACGGCGGTGCGGGCGCGGAAAGGCCGCACTCATTTGCTTTTCCTCGACGCTAATTTCCGCACAACGTAGCGAAGCTCCAGAATTGGCGGGGTTGTCAGATCCCGGATGAACTGCCCCATGCTTGCCCCCAGCACAGCTTGGTTGCAACGCAGCGTCAGCACGCACATGCCGGCATGAACAAGGACCAACGCACAGGCGGCGCCAATGAGCCCCCACTGGTGCGACAGAGCAAAGGCCGCGCCGGTCCCGAACAGGCTCAGCAGGAAAAACCCCCAGGCCAGGGGGCGGTGCTGGTTCGTTCCCAAACGCGCGGCCGAGGGCACGCGCCAGATCCCTTCAAGGATTGTTGCAAGCAGCAGCGGCGCGAACAGAAACGGCAGAAAGCCTATCTGGCCATGTGTCCACGCTGAAAAAATCACGGGGCCGGCAATCATGAGGAATGCTGCGGCAGCAAGGGAGGTCCAGAACGTCAGACGGGAAACGACACTGACGAGCCGCCGAAGCTGTTCCCGGTTCTCGGCCCCTTGCAGCAGGCCTGCTTCCGCTATCAGCGGCTGCACCCCAAGGCGGACAATCTGAAACGTAAGGCGTGTCAGGGTCCGGTGGGTAGAAAAAACCGCAACCAGGACAGCTCCCATCGTTACCCCCACGATGATAACCATGCCCTGCAGCACAATCGCCTCCGCCAGCGGGATCAGGGTGAATTCGGCCCCCAGGCCCAGATATTTTGCCATCTTTTCGGCGGGCCGCCTGAGCAAACGCACCCGCGGGGTGAGGCCGTTGAGATGGGACAAAAGCGCCAAAGCAGAGACTTCCAGCATCCGCACAGCAACGGTCAAGGCCGCGACCTCCAGCGGTCCGGCTTCAACCAGGCTGACAGCCAGAGCAATTGCCCCTATCCGGATGAAGGCGGCGACGGCGCGGACCAGGAAAGCGGAATGCACATTGCGGCAGGCGCGCAGCCCGGCCTGGAATACCAGACCGTTTTGATTGAGAAGCACATTCCAGGTCAGGAGTGCGAAGATGGAGCCCGCCTCAAACTGTGTCATGTGCGACAGCCCGAGCCAGCTTGACAGAGGCACGAGAAAGGCGCCGCATCCCAATAGCACGGACAGCAGAAGCGACCATCGTGCAAAGGCGGACAGGAAGTCGCTGTAAAAGGACTTTGCTGCGGCGCTGATACCGTTTGCGCTCCGGCGGGCCAGTTCGTTTGACGATGCTGTGACGAACCCGAAATCGGAGAGCGACAGATAGATGGGAACGGCGGCGACCAGCAGCCATTCGCCGTAGAGAGAGGCAGACCAGGAGGCCAGAAGTATTGGCACCATAAGCAGTTGTTCTGCCACCCGGGCAAGAAGACCCACGCCGTTGGCCGCGCTGCCAAGGATGATGCGCTTGCTGGTACGGTCCGCCATCACATGAAACCCCCGCAATGCCTGGACAGAACAGGCCCGCAATCACGCAATCCCGGCTGCGGCAGGCCCGCACCGCGGAAACTCCCTGCCCGAGAGGGGCATCCAGCCCGCAACAGCGGCCCTTGAGATGCAAAATGCCTTTGCAGGATCATGGCTCCCCCCGCCTTGCGGGCTGACCGGGCAGTGGAACGCCGCTTTCGGGGACGCGGGCGCCAGGGAGTGTCACGGCACGGCATCATAGCTGCTCTGATCACAAAGAAGACGGGTGTAGAGCGCGTTGGCCTGCTCCAGCAACCCAGGATCGAAGTTATACTCGATTGCATCCTGCGCTCTGCTTTTGGCCTCCGACGGGCGCGCGATGCGGCGCTCCGCCACCTTATGGGTGCGGCGCGCAATCTCCTCAATTTCCGCGTAGACGGCTGCAACATTCTCCTCTGAATGATCGAAGCAGGCAAAGTCCGTTTTGAACGCCGCATTGAATTCTGAAGTCACGGCTCCGAAGTCGGAAACCACTCTCCTGAAATCGGCAATGTAGATATGGTTTTGAAGCGGGAGCATCCGCCGGTAGAAAGAGATCCAAAGGCGCAAGGCCTTGTTCTCGTCTGCTCCCTCGTAGAAAACGCAGTAGCTCCGCACCGCGCTTTCCGGGGCACGGATCAGCACCATTGTCGGCAGGCCGCGCCGGACGCCGGCGACAATTTGCGCTTCAGCATGCAGGTGATGCGCCAGCTTGACCGACCTGTTTCCGGCGGCTCGAAAGGCAACCACTGAAAAAGTATTGGCCGAGCGCGGAAATCCTTCGATCACAACTTCCGTCTCCGGGCCAATGAGCAGGCCGCGCGCGCGCTTCGGACCGAAATGGCGAAAGACGGGAGCAAACAGAGCAGGGTATGGTTTGATTGCATCCTTGATCAGGGCCCGGAAACTGCTGCGCCCGGTGTCCCTTCCGGAAGGCCGGCGGCCTGGTTTCTCCTGTCGCATTTCCCTCTCTGCTCCTCCCTCGAAAGATCCGGACGGCTGCTCAAGCATCAGTCCGCAATCGCATTGACCGGCGCGGTGATCAGCGAGGGGGTGATCTGGTCGATGGTGCGGCCCCAGCGGGTCACCGGGTTCTCGGCCACGAACACGACATCGCCGGGGCGCAGCTCGAACCGGGCCGCCAGCGGCAGATGCGCGGCGTTGCGCACGTCCAGGTGCCAGGCGGTCACCGCGCCGAACTCGCGGATATCCTCCGAGGCGCGCAGCACATAGACTTCCGAGGCGTCGCCGGTCTCCTTGGCGATGCCGCCGCCGGTGTCGAACAGCGCATCCGCCAGCGTCGCCTTGCGCCCGAACGGCAGCGTGTAGCGGCCCTGGGTGCGGACCTCGCCGCTGAGGTAGACGTAATCCCGCTCCACCGCGTCCAGCTCCACCGCCTGGGTGAAGTTTTCCCGCCGCTCATCAAGGTCGGCGCGGCGCAGCGTCAGCGCCGCGGTCAGCTCGTCGATTGCGGCGCGGCGGCCGGCCAGGGTGGTCTGCTGCAGCTGGATCTGCTGGGCGAAATAGCGCTCGGCGCGGCCAAGGTCGTAATCGGTGTCCACAAACACCGAGTCATCCGCCAGCAGGGTGAGGCGCTGCAGCTCGGAGCGGGCATAGAGATCCTCGAGCGGGATCTGGTACATGGCGCCATCGCGGTAGATCCTGACCGAGCTGGTATCGATATCCCCCACCGAGACCGAGCCCGCCGCCGCCAGCGCCTCGCCCAGGGTGAGCGGCGTCAGGGTGATGGGATAGACGCCGGGCTTGCCCACGGCGCCGCCGACCGAGACCCGGCGGGAATTGAACTCGGCAACCTCGAGGCTGAAGGTCGGATCGATCTGGCTTTCCACCAGCCGCTGGAACAGCAGCGCCTCGGCTTCATCCACGGTGAGCCCCGCGATGCGCACCCGGCCCACGTCCGGGATGTTGATCGAGCCGTCATCCTGCACCGTGTAGCCGTTGCGGCTGTTCTGCGCCGCCAGCAGCCCCGACAGCTCGGCCACGGTGCCTTGCGTCGACGGCGTGGACAGCACCACCACATCGCCGGTGCCGATGGTATAGGGGCCGGGATCGGCACTGGGCGGCGGGTCCAGCCGCAGCCCCTGGCGGCCGCCGTCCTGGGTCGAGGGCGCCTCGGGCAGGGTGCCCAGCCCCCGCGGGCTGGCGCCGGCGCCGGAGCCTGCGGAGACCTGGAACACGGCCGGAAGCGCCTTGGGCTGATAGGCGGCGCGGTTGGCCACCAGCACGGTTTCCGGCGTCATCGCCACCACCCGGACCTTGCCGGTGTCGGACACGCCGGCCTTGACCGCGGGGCTGCGGTAGATCGTGGAGCAGCCGGCGGCCAGTGCAGCCAGGGCCAGGGCGCTGAGGGCGATGGAAATGCGGCGCACGGTGCGTCCTCCAATAAGCTTAACGTCAAATATCATCCGGCACCGCCTTCATGAACAGGTTGCCAAGGAAGCCGCCGGTCCACTGCGAGGATTGCACGACCGCGGGGGCGCCCTGCCGTATCCAATAGGTATTTGTGAAGCTTTCCGCCACCCCGTGGCAGCGCTCCTCCAGCTTCTGCACCGGCACCGGCACCCCGCGCAGGAAGACCTCCTCCGGCCCGAGGCGCGCCACCTCGCACCTGTAGGCGTGCAGCTCGATCTGGTCGTTGCCGTTCAGGAAGCTGTGGAACCGCTCCGCCCTGCCCGCCTGCCCGGCCAGCACCAGAGCCGCGCTTTGCTGCACATCGGAGGCCGCCAGGCCGGAGCCGAAGCCCTTGGCCGAGGTCAGGAACCCCTGTTTGAGGGTGATGGTGGCGCCATCGGCGGTGAGCCAGGTCTGCACGCCCGCGCGCTCGGTCTCCAGGAGCATGACGCCGCTCAGATCGCGGCTCGGGAACCCCACCTCCAGCCGCGGCGGGATCGGCCGGATGGAGGCCAGCGCCGAGGCGCGCGGGTGGAACCGGAGCGCCTCGGGCTGCAGCGCGCCGCGCAGCAGATCAAGCTCGTCCTGCGCCTCGCCGCAGGAGAGGAGCAGCAGGGTGAGCAGGGCGGTGCAGAGCCGTTTCATCGCATGAACCTCCCCCATCCCCTGACCAGCTGCTGGGCGCGCGCCTCGCGGGTGACGCCATAAAGCCGGTTGCGCACGTTGAGCCGGGCGCCGCCATCGCGCAGCACCGGCCTGATCACCTGCGCCAGCCGGTCGCGCGACGGGCGGCCGGTCAGCCAGGACACCGGAATCTCCAGCCGGATCCCCTTGTCGAAGGAGCCCTCGCCGAAATCGCTGAACCCCACCGAGGTCAGGGTGAAGAAGGCGCCGACCTTGAAGCCGTTGGCAAATTCCCGGTCCAGCGTGAACGTGGCGCCGTAATCGCCGGCCAGGTAGCGGCCCGCGTCCGCCTGGATGTGATACTCCCCCGGCAGATCGTAATAGGCAGAGACATGGCCGGTGGCGGTGGCATAGTCCTGGAAGCCGAACAGCACATCGAAATCGCGCTGCCGCACATAGTTCAGCTCCGCTCCCAGCGCCAGGCGGCTGTTGACCGGGAACCACAGCAGTTCTGCCGACAGGCCGCCGTACATGGTTTCCAGATAGCCCGCCGTGGTGCGGGCATAGAGGTCCGCTCCCGGCCGCCAGATGTATTCGGCGGTCAGATGCTCGATCCTCAGGTCGGATTCCTGCGCGTAAAGCCCCCAGTCCGAGCGCACCCGCTGGATCACCGAATTCGACTGGCGCTCGCCCTCATCCAGGGTGCCTGCCAGCGGCTGGCGCAGCCCGGCGGACAGGGTCAGCCCGGGGGCAGCCGTGTAATCGAGCCCCAGCTGGGCGCCGACCTCGTAGCGGAAGGGCGCGTCCGGGTCGAAGAAGGATGCCTGCAGATAGGGGCCGAACCGGTAGCGGAAATGCGGATAGGCGCCGGCGGCGGTTCCGCCGCCGGCCAGCGCCAGGCTGTCGGAGACCTCGGCGCGGGCAAAGCTGCGCCAGGCGCCGTCGGGATCATGCTCCAGCTCATAGAGATCCTGGCGGCGGATCCGCACCGCGCTGAGCGGCACCCCGTTTGCCATCAGCGCAATGTCGAAATCCTGCGTTCCGGCGGGCTGGGTATTGGCCAGCACCCGCGCGGTGCGGCCGATGGCCTGGGCGGCCTGGCCGTAGCGGGCGTTTTCCACCCCGATGCGCAAGGCCTGCCCCGCGTCTTCCAGGTAGACCAGCCGCAGCCCCTCCTGCGCGAGGGCCTGCGCCAGCACCTGCCGGCGGCGGTCCGCGGGGGCGTCCGGAGGCAGGTTCCAGCTGGCCAGCGCCACCTGGTCAGCCGGCAGCAAGGGCGGCGGCGCCGCCCCCTGCCCGCCCGGCGCCACGCTCTGGCGCGGGTCGATGAAATAGCTGTAGGTGAAGCCTATGGTGCTGCCGTACATATAGGAAGCGCCCAGCTGCGTCCCGTTCTCAAACCTGTACTGCAGTCCGAAGTTGAACGGGGAATTGACGTCAAAACCAGACCTGAAGACTTCCTGGGCATAAAGGTCCGGGGAATACTCGGCCATGAAGGTCCACCGGCTGTTGTGCTGCCAGCTCGCCCCGGCAAAGAATGCAGCGTCGCCTCGGAACCAGTTTCCGAAATCCAGCTGGCCGGTCTCGGCAATGCCGCCTGCCCCGGACGCTTCCCGTGTTTTGAACCTGCCGGAAATCAGGCCCAGCGGGTTCGAAAAACTGCCGCGCCCGGCCATACGCCCCCAGCCGATACCGCCCGAGAGCTTCAACCGGCCTCCAATGGTCTTGGTCGCGACAACATACTCGGCCGCGTTCACCCCGGTGCCGCCGAAGTCGCGCAAACCCAGGGCGATTGCGGGCCCGCCTTTGGTTTCCTCCCGCAGCAGGAAATGGATATCGAAGCTGCGGTCATAAAGCGTTCTGCCAGCACCGGTCTCACTGCGCAGATAATCCTCGATTGCTCCGTAGCGGAAACTTCCATGCGCCCAAGGGAGCATCTGGAAGGTCATCGTGGTGCGCAAGGTTCTGTCGAACACCCCCGCCGAAAAAGCCAGGGTGCCATCTTCAAACATCTCTGCTGTCGGGATTTCGATCAGGCCCGGGGTGCCGTAGGTGGAAACCGTCTGCGCCTGCGCCAATGCCGGGAGGGCAGCAATCGCCGCCGCCAAAAGCTTGTACCGTCCCTGTGACATCGGTTTCTTCACAACGTTTGAAAAATGACTTGAGCCCGGCCACCCCTTATCCGTTTTCCGGCGGTCTGTCCTGCCAGCCGGTAAAAAGGCTGGAAATGTCTCTCTCTTGTGGCGAATCTGCCTGTCTCTTTCCGTTTTTGAAGCGGCAGCGCACCCCTCTCCGGAGCGTGGCGGCAGCGGCGGCAGCGGATCCGCCTTGCGGCAGCCGCGCTCCAGGCGGAACGCGGCTGGAAACGCTGTTTTTCCGGCAGGCGGATGCAGCTTTGCAGCGGTGCGGCATTCTCAGAACCGGCCGGGCATGATAGTTTGGCCCCGAATAGGTTTAGGAGATTAACGATGATCCGGATGACCCTTTTGGCGCTGGCCCTGTCCGCAACCGGCGTTGCCGCCCAGACCGCCGCCTCCGCAAACGGTCAGGATGACTGCGAAGAAAACCAGGCCAATCACGAAGAAAAAGACGAGTGCATTGCCGCCCTGCTGGACGCAGGAGAAGCCGCCGCCGCTGCGGAAGCGGAAGGCGTCACCGGCTTTGTGCCGCTGGTGGCACCGGCGCTGGGGGCCGCTGCTGCAGCGGCAGGGCTTGCAGCCGCGGCGGGCGGCGGTTCGACCCCTTCCACCACAAGCACCGTCAGCACCAACTGACCCGGCCAAGGGCCGCGGGCCCGGTCAGGACCAAAGGACAACGGCGCGTCCCAAGCGGGGCGCGCCGTTTCTGCAGGCGCCAGCCGGGCCTTGCACCTCAGCTGACGTAGTATTTCGAGCCGTAGTTGCCGTAACTGTAACCGTACTGCTTCATCTTGCGGGTGTTGATCTGGCTCAGGATCATCCCGGTCAGGCGCTGGTTGTCGGTCCGGAACAGCCGCAGGGTTTCCGCCAGATCCTGCTCGGCGGTGCCGTCCCATTTCACCGCCAGCAGCACCGCATCGGCGCTGCGGGCGATCAGCCGCGCATCCGACACCGCCAGCACAGGCGGGGTGTCGATCAGGATCACGTCATAACGCTGCCGCATCGCGTCCAGCAGCTCCCGGAACCGCTCCGAGGCAAACAGGTCGGCGGCATTGGCCGAGGTCTTTTCCCCCGCCAGGATATCGCAGCCCAGGAGCGGGTCCTGGAAGATGGCGTCCTCTGCCGGGATATCTCCTGCCAGGACAGAGACAATGCCCTGCGGCGGCACCTGGCTCAGCTGGGCGGTCAGGGTCCGGCGCCGGATGTCGCCCTCGACCAGCAGCACCTTCTTGCCGATGCCGGTGAAGTTCTGCGCCAGCGCCAGCGCGTTGGTGGTCTTGCCCTCCCCCGGCAGCGAGGAGGTCATCACCACCACCTGCGGCGGCTGGTCGACATTGGACAGCATCAGCGAGGTGCGCAGGTTGCGCACCGCTTCCGCCGTTGCCGAAGACGGCTTGCCGGCCAGATACTCCAGCACCCTGCGGCGGCCGCTGGCCGGAAACACCGGGATCTGCCCCAGCACGCTGCAGCCGGTCTTGCGCTCCAGCTCCCGGGCGGAGCGGAACCCCTGCCGCCGCGCCTCCATCAGCAGCACGGCGGCGGCGCCCAGCAACAGCCCCAGGAGGCCGCTGATGGCAAGGATCAGGGGTCTCCGGGGCGCCGAAGCCCCCCGCGGGATCACCGCCCGCGACAGCAGGCGGCTGTCGGCCTTCTGGATGCCCTCCTGAACAGAGGTCTCCTTCAGGCGGGCAAGGAAATACTCATAAAGCAGCCGCACCGCTTCCGCCTCCCGGCTGAGCTGCTGCAGGGTGATCAGATCGGCGCTCTGCTGAGCGATCTGCGCGCCCAGTTCCGCTTCCGACTGCACCAGTGTCTGCAGCTGCTGCGCGGCGCGGCGGGCCTCCAGCGCGGCGCGCGCCAGCAGCCGCTGGAACGCGGTGTCAAAGGCGGCCCCGCCCGCGGCGGTGCCGGCCTGGCCCAGCAGCCGCTGCAACTGGCGGTCCTGGCTGATCTCCGCCTGCGCCGCCCGGGTCTCTGCGCCGCGCAGCCCGTCATATCGCGCCTGCGCCGCCTCTGCCGCGGTCCCGGCCAGGGCAATGCGCTCGCGCAGATCCTTCAGCTGCACCTCCTGCGCCTGCAGGGCTTCCGGCGAGACCAGCGCGGTGGCGGCGTTGAACTTATTTGCCTTGGCCTCGGCGGTTTCGAGCTCCGCCTGCAGCTCCGCCACCCGGCCGGTCAGCCAGGTTGTCGCCTGTTCGGTGGCCTCGAATTTCACCTCGATCTGATTGAGAATGTAGAGCTCCACGATGGTATCGGCGATCAGCGCCGACTTGCGGGGGGATCCCGTCTCGACCGTGACCTGGAACACCAGTGTCTGCGGCACGCTGCGCACCAATACCCTGCTCTGAAGGGCGGACACGACCCGGTCCCGGATCAGCTGCTGCACCAGTTCCTCAGGCATTTCCACGGGCGGGCGCTGCAGCCCCAGCAGCGACTTGATCCCCGACTTCACCGTCCAGACCAGCGTTCCGAGGGCGGAGGGTTCGGCCAATGCGCCGTTGAATTCCGGATCCTCCATCAGGTTGAGCTTGTCCACCACCTTGCTCATCAGCCCGCGCGACCGCAGCACCTCCAGCTCTGAATTGACCTCGGCGTAATCGCCCGACAGCCCGCTGGCGACGCTTTGCAGATCAACCACCCTTTGCTGCTTGGTTTCCAGCATCACCACGGCGCTGGAGGTATAGACCGGCACCGCGACGGCAAAGGCATACACTCCGCCGATGAAAATGGCCGCCAGGGTTGCCAGCGCCATGATCCACTTGCCGCGCCACAGGGTGGCGGCCAGGGCGCCCAGATCGATGACATCGTCATCCTGCGCTTCCGCGGGCGCCGGGCGCTGGACCGGGAAAGAGGCTTCATTCAAAGGCGTTTGTTTCATGGCTACCCGATTACCGTCGTTAATGAAGCGCGCCTGCCGAACGCATCATATTCCGCATACACGGGGCAGCCTTCAGAAGAAAGGCCTGCGGCCCGGCGCCGGGGGTCAGCAGCCGGTCCTGCGCAGGACGGCGGCCCCGGTCCGGGCAATGATCCAGAGATCGCGGGAGAAGCTGCGCCGGGCCAGATAGGCCGTATCCAGCGCCACCCGTTCGTCATAGCTGACAGCATTGCGGCCCGAGACCTGCCACAGCCCGGTGATCCCCGGCGTCTGGGCCCGGTAGGCGGCGGCGGCGCTGCCGTATCTGGCCAGCTCCGCGGCAACGACGGGGCGCGGACCGACAAAGCTCATCTCGCCCTTCAGCACGTTCCAGATCTGCGGCAGCTCATCCAGGCTGGTCTTGCGCAGGACATGGCCCAGGCGGCTGATGCGCGGGTCGTTGGCCAGCTTGTGGCCGCGGGCCCATTCCGCCGCCGCCTCGGGGCTGGAGGCCAGATGCGCCTGCAACTGCGCTTCGGCATCCGCCACCATGCTGCGGATCTTCCAGCAGGTGAACCGCCTGCCGTCCCGCCCCACCCGGGTATGGCCGAAGAAACCCGGCCCGCCGTCATGGCGCGCGACAGCCCATAACAGCAGGATCACCGGCGCCAGAACCGGCAGCAGCAGCAGCGCCAGCCCGAGATCGAACAGCCGCTTTCCCGCCCGGCCATAAAAGCCGGAACGCATCCGGCACAGGGGCAGGCTGGCGGCGGCGCCATCCATGGCAGAGGCGGTGAAGGCAAGATCATGCATCGTCAGCCCCCTGAGATTCAGTGCGTTTCAGCAGGGGGCCACACTTTTTATGAGCGCAATGCATCATGGATACACCCAAATCTAAATAAAACTTGAGTAATGTTTTCCAAACTTTTGCGGCAGAAAAATGGCAGCGCCGGGAAGCCCTCTGCCCTGACCCTGCGTCAGGCCGCCACCCCCTGCCCTGCCTTCGCTCTCAGCCTTCGCCGCTCAGCTCCAGCACCCGCGCATGGCGCACCGCGGTGCGGCGCAGGATCCCGTCGCGCAGCGCATGGGCCAGGAGCCGCAGGAAGACGCGGCGCGCGCCCGGGTGCTGGCGCGCCTTCGTCAGCCATTTCGGCACGATCACCAGGAGCACCGGCCAGAACAGCCAGCCCGCCGCCATCCGGTACAAGAGCAACAGGTTGCGGTGGTAGTAATAGGCCTTCCACAGCGGCACGAAGCGGCCGCGCTGCGCCGCATCCGCCTTTTGCGGGTCCGCGCCCCCGGCCCGGAAGGTCGACAGGTCATGCTCGAAGCGCACCGAGGGCTCAAAGCCGATGCGGCCGCCCGCCTTGGTCAGCCCCAGGGTATAGAGCCCGTCATCGCCGTAGATGAACAGCTCCGGGTCCGGGTAGCCGGTGCGCCGCACCGCGTCTGCGGAGATGAAGAAGCCCACGAAAGAGGTGACATCGATCTGCATCCCCGGCCCCTCGTAATCCGAAGGCTGCACGTGAAAGCCGGAGCGGCCGCCCCCGAACAGGGTGCGCAGGAACTCGCGGGCATGCCAGAACGGGTTGCGCGAGGGCCGGTTCATCTCGCAGATGCGGCCGTCGGGGAAATAGACCGCCGCCGCCACCGCATCCCAGCCGCCGCCGGTTTCCCGGTCCGCCTGCCGGTGCATGGCCAGCGCGCGGAAGGCCGCCAGCCCGCCCGGCGCCGGCCGCCCGTCGTCATCCATCACCACCAGCCAGTCCGGGCCATGCGCCTCCATCGCCCGGCGCATGCCCATCTCGAACCCGCCGGCGCCGCCGCGGTTTTCCGCACTGCTGCAGATGTCGAGCCGCGGATCGGCCTGCGCCGCCAGCCAGGCGCCGGTGCCGTCGGAGGAGGCATTGTCGGCCACCACCACCGCCGCGAGCTCATGCGCGGGGCTCTCCAGCAGCCGCGCCAGCGTCGCCTTGAGCTTGTCCAGCCGGTTGTGGGTCACCACCACCGCCACCAGCCGGCCCGCCCCCTGCCCGGCCCCATGTCCGGTGCCCGCCGGTTCTGCCGCAGCTGTGCCGATTGCCTGTGCTGTGTTCACCCGGGGCTCCTTGCCTGTCTGATGGAATCTGATGCGGCCTGCGCCGCTCCGAAAGCTCATAAATCCCGGCCCCTGTCAAATCCATTGCCGCGGCAAAGGGTTTGACAGGGCGGCAGGAAGCCGCCACCTAAAGGGCATGCAGACAGCTCTCATCACCGGCTCGGCCGGCTTCATCGGATATCACCTGGCAGCGCGGCTGCTGGCGGCAGGCTGGCGGGTCATCGGGCTGGACTGCCTGTCGCCCTATTACGACGTGGCGCTGAAGGAGCGCCGCCACGGCATGCTGGCGCAGACCCCGGGCTTCACCCCGGTGATCGGCAAGCTGGAGGACCCGGGGCTGCTGATGCAGCTGTTCGAGGCGCACCAGCCGGATGCGGTGATCCACCTGGCCGCCCAGGCCGGGGTGCGCCATTCGATCGACGCGCCGCGCGACTATCTGGAGGCCAATCTGATCGGCACCTTCGAGCTGCTGGAAGCGGCCCGCGCGCATCCGCCGCAGCACCTGCTGATGGCCTCCACCTCCTCGGCCTACGGCGCCAGCACCGAGATGCCGTTCGGGGAGCGCCAGCAGGCCGACCACCAGATGTCCTTTTATGCCGCCACCAAGAAGGCCAACGAGTCGATGGCGCATTCCTATGCCCATCTCTACGGGCTTCCCACCACCATGTTCCGCTTCTTCACTGTCTACGGCCCCTGGGGGCGGCCCGACATGGCGCTGTTCAAATTCACCAGGGCGATGCTGGCGGGGGAGCCCATCGACGTCTACAACCACGGCCGGATGAGCCGCGATTTCACCTATATCGACGATCTGGTCAGCGGCATCACCGGCCTTATCGCCGCGGTGCCGGGCACGGAGCCGGTCTCGGACCAGGACAGCCTCAGCCCGGTGGCGCCGTTCCGGGTGGTCAATATCGGCGCCAGCAAGCCGACCCCGCTGATGGAGTACATCGCCGCGCTGGAGGCGGCGCTGGGGTGCGATGCGCAGAAGAACATGATGGAGATGCAGGCCGGCGACGTGCCTGCCACCTGGGCCGACACCCGCCTGCTGACCGAGCTCACCGGCTATCAGCCGCAGGTCGGCGTCACCGAGGGCGTGGCCCGGTTTGCCGCCTGGTACCGGGAGTATTACCGCATCTGAGCCGCCGCCCGGCCCCTGGTCCGGAAGGCCCGAATAGGTCAGCATGGTTGACCAAATGTTTCGCGCGCGAAACATTTGGTCCGGACCGGACCCATCTCTGCGCCGCGGTCGGCGGCGCCAAAATTCCGGTTTCCGCCCTGTCCGGCTGCGTATATGTCTCTATCTGAACAACACCACCTGCGGCGCAAAGCCAGGTGGACCAGGAACGGAAAAAGGGCATCCCATGCGTATTGCGATGATTGGCACCGGCTATGTCGGACTGGTATCCGGCGTCTGTTTTTCGGATTTCGGCCATGACGTGATCTGCGTCGACAAGGACGAAAGCAAGATCACCCGGCTGAACAACGGCGAGGTGCCGATCTACGAGCCCGGCCTCGACCAGCTGATGGAAAAGAACGTGAAGGCGGGGCGGCTCAGCTTCACCGCCGATCTGGCAGCAGCGGTGGACGGGGCTGACGCGGTGTTCATCGCGGTCGGCACCCCGACCCGGCGCGGCGACGGCCATGCCGATCTGACCTATGTGATGGCCGCAGCCGAGGAGATCGCCGGAGCGCTGACTGCCTACGCGGTGGTGGTGACCAAATCCACCGTGCCGGTGGGCACCAACCGCAAGGTGCAGGAGGTGATCGCCAAGGCCAACCCAAGCGCCGATTTCGATGTCGCCTCCAACCCGGAGTTCCTGCGCGAAGGCGCCGCGATCGAGGATTTCATGAAACCCGACCGGGTGGTGGTCGGCGTCCAGACCGAGCGCGCCGCCGAAGTGATGTCGGAGATCTACCGCCCGCTGTACCTGCGCGACTTCCCGATCCTGTCCACTGACCTGGAATCGGCGGAGATGATCAAATACGCGGCCAATGCCTTCCTCGCCGCCAAGATCACCTTCATCAACGAGATCGCGGGCCTGTGCGAGCGGGTCGGCGCCGACGTCAAGGAAGTGTCCCGCGGCATCGGCTTTGACGGCCGCATCGGCAACAAGTTCCTGCACGCGGGCCCCGGCTACGGCGGCTCCTGCTTCCCCAAGGACACCGCGGCGCTGGCGCGGATCGGCCAGGACCATGCCTTCCCGATGCGGATCACCGAAACCGTGATGCAGGTGAACAACGAGGTGAAGGCGCGGATGGTGGAGAAGCTGCGCGATGCCTGCGGCGGCTCCTTCAACGGCCGCACAGTGGCGGTGCTCGGCGTCACCTTCAAGCCCAACACCGACGACATGCGCGACGCCCCCAGCCTGACCATCGTGCCGGCCCTGATCGGCGGCGGCGCCAGGGTGCGGGTGGTGGACCCGCAGGGCCGCGCCGAGGGCGAGGCGCTCCTGCCCGGCGCCGCCTGGGTGGAGGACCCCTATGAGGCGGCGCAGGGTGCAGACCTGATCGTGCTGCTGACCGAGTGGAACGAGTTCCGCGCCCTGGACCTGAAGAAGCTGGCCGGGACCATGGCGCAGCCGCGGATGGCGGACCTGCGCAACGTCTATTCGCCCGAGAGCGCCAAACAGGCCGGGTTCGAGACCTATACGGCCGTGGGGCGGGGCGCCTGAGCGCCGCCTGCGGCGCAGGTTTTGAGATAGGTCCGGACCGGACCGAATGTTTCGCGCGCGAAACATTCGGTCAGACAGGCTGACCTAATATCAGCTCTAACAAGGCAAGAAAAAAGGGCGCGGTCTCCGCGCCCTTTTCCGTTTATCAGGCTCCGATCAGAGCTTTTTCAGCCAGGCCTGCAACGCCTCCACCAGCGCGGCGCTGACGCCCGGGCCGCTGATTTCGATCTTCTGCTCGCTGGGGGTATAGCCCAGGGCCACCCCCTTGGCCGCGGGCAGGGAGATCCGCTCGCCCGGCA
Organism: Leisingera sp. McT4-56; assembly: GCF_020514995.1. Classification (NCBI taxonomy): domain Bacteria; kingdom Pseudomonadati; phylum Pseudomonadota; class Alphaproteobacteria; order Rhodobacterales; family Roseobacteraceae; genus Leisingera; species Leisingera sp. McT4-56. The sequence goes on from NZ_JAJALF010000016.1 coordinate 58,231, forward strand.
TGGCGGCGTCCCAGTCATAGGCGCCGCGCACCCGCGGTCCGCTGACCAGCGGCTGCCCGGACGGCGGAACCGGCGGCTGCTTGGACGGCGGGGGAGGGGGGAGATCAGACTCTAGCCGGGGCTTTTTCTCAGGCTGCTTCTCAGGCCGCGCCTCCACCAGCCGGGCCAGAACCTCCAGCTCAGCCTCGGGGCTGGACCGGTCGGCGGCCTGCAGCGCCTGTGCCGCGCGCTCCGCGAACCCCTCATCCGCCTCGATCTCCCGCACCAGTGCCAGGCCCAGTTTCTCGCTGATCGCGGTGGGGTAGAACAGCACCGCGTCCAGCGCCTCGACCAGGGTGACAAAACTGCCGATCTTGGAGCGCTTGGCGCGGGTCGCGTTGCCGAACAGCGCCTGCAGCGCGTATTTGCGGCGGCTGAAGACGCCCTCCTTATACGCCCGCACGGCAATGCGGGCGCGCTCGTAGTGCGACAGGTTCACCCGGATCTCGTTTTCCTCGACCATCGCCACATAGGCTTCTTCGGCGCTGTCCGGCTTGATCACCAGCGCCTTGAGGGTGGCGTATTTCGGGTCCGAGGTTTCTTCATAGAGCCTGCGAAGCGCGGTCAGGCGGCGCCAGCCGGAGATCAGCCCGTGGGTGCGCCCGCCAAATGTATCCTCCAGCGGCACCACCTCGGCCGGGGTCTGCTGGCCGCGGGCGCGGATCGAGTCGATCAGCGACTGCAGCTCTTCCTCGTCCTGCTCGATGCGGTCGCGCACCAGGTGGTTCTCGTCGATCGCTGCCAGCGGCAGTTCCTCGATCATCAGCCCTTTGGCGCGGGCGTTTTCCAGCACGCCGGACAATTCCTGCAGCGCCGCCTGGGCGGAAGCGTCCGAGGCCACCTGGGCAATCGGCGCGGCCCCTACACTGGACGGCCCGCCAAGCGCGGGTTTGCCGGCGGGGGCGGCTGCCAGGTAATCGGTCTGCGCCGGGGAAAGCCGTTTGCGTTTTGCCATATCCTGTCCTCATGTCTCCGGGCTGCCAGTGTGCCGGAAAGTCCTTGTTAGGGCCTTAGCCGGCCGCGCGCTGTTCCGCCTCTTCCTGCAACACCTCGCGCCGCCAGACGCCGATCAGCAGTTTCTTGAAGGCGGCGTAGGTCTCGTCGAAGGTCTCGCGGCCGCGGGCATAGGTCTCGCGGTTGAAGTCGCGGTAGTCGGCCTCGTAGATGCCGCTGACCTGCTCGCCCGCCTGGCCGATGAGGGCGGTGAAATCCTGTTTGTGGGGGGAGAGCACCCGGCCCATGTAGGCCTGCATCAGCGCCGCCAGCTCACCCTGCTGGGCGCCGTCGTAGCGGGTGATCACCGCGCGCACCGCGTCCCACTCGAAGCTGAGGCCGGGGCGGCCAAGCGCGCGGGCCGCCAGGTTCTCGCCCTCTTCGATGGAGGCGAAGGTGGAGTGCAGCATGTCGAAGAACCGGCCGGTCGAGTCGAACTCCAGGAACGACGCGCCCATCGGCACCAGCAGGATGTCGGCGGCGCTGAGCCCGTTGATCGTCAGGTAGCCAAGCGCCGGGGGGGTGTCGATGAAGATCACATCGTACTGATCCAGCACCCCGTCGGCCTCCAGCCGCTCCGTCAGCGCATCCCACAGCTTCCAGCTGCGCGCCGCCATCCGCCAGACCGGGATCTGGAACTCCGCCCAGTAGAGGTTCAGCTGGGCGCCGATCAGATCGATGTTGGGCCAGTGGGTGTTCTGGATGACGTCCGCCGCGGTCATCTCCATCGCCGCATCCAGCGCCTCGTCCAGCGGCTGCGGGGCGTCGCCGCGGTCGAGCCGGCGCTGGTTCTCCAGCCGCAGATGCTCGCCGTAATGGCGCGCCAGCAGCGGGAAGGCGGTCTGCCATTCATCCTCGACGCGGCCGCCGAAGATCGAGGTCATCGAACCCTGGCTGTCGAGATCGATGACCAGCACCTTGTAGCCGTCGAGCGCCGCCGACATCGCCAGATGCGCCGCGGTCGAGGTCTTGCCGACGCCGCCCTTGAAGTTGGCAACCGCCACCATCTTGGCGGGCAGGCCCGCGGGGCGGTAGGGCTGGTAGTCCTTGGCCTTGGAGCCTTGCGCCGCGAAGAAGGCGCGCAAGGCCAGCACCTCGTCGAGGGTGAACCACTTGGCGCCGCCCTCGGTCTCCGACCGGCCCTGGGGCAGATCGGGGTTGGCTTTCAGCACCCGGCGGAAATGGGCCTGGGCGACCGGGATCAGGTAGCGGGTGATCTCCCAGGTGGAGAACAGGCGCAGCTCCTTGCGGCCTTCCTCGTTCATGCCGCGGCTGGCCAGGTCCGCCCTGCCTTGCGCGCAGGCGGCGGCAATCTCGGCAAAGCCCGCGGTGCTGGTGGGGGCGTCCAGCTCCGCCAGGGCGGCGTCCGGGTCGATGCTGAAATAGGGGGGGAGGCTTGCGTTCGCCTTGTGGATATCTCGCGCCATGAGGATCTGCCTGCTGTCCTTGGGCCCTCCGGCCCTGCCCGTGTGAAATGCTGTTGTTCTGCTGCTCCGCAGCCTGATGTGCTGCCTTTTGGACAGAATACGCAAAAACACCGCACATGGAAGCAAAATGCGCATACCCCCTGCTTTTTCTAAGCAAATCCGGGGGTTGGGAGGGGGCGAAACAGGGCTGTTTCAGGGTCGGCAAAAAAATCTGCCAAGTTAATTATGAGTTATTTATTAGTTACAGGGGGAAGGGTGTGCGCGCAAAGCCCTTTTTTCATTGGCGATCGGGGCGGATTTTGCCGCATGCGCGACTCTGAAACCCCGATGGAATGACTCCGAAACCCCGGCAAAGCGATTCCGAACCCCCGTTGCCGCCGGCTGTGGATAACCTTAGGGTGAGTGTAATCAAAACCACGATAAAACGAGTCGCCGACCGGGGCAGAAGATTCCGGCGGCAGGCAGAGCAGACGGCGGACAGGCAGATGGCAGCAGAGCTGACGGCGGGGGGAGTCCCTCCGGAAGGGCAGGGGGATTTCTTCCTCTGCGATATCTTCGGGGCGATCCCGAAGAACGACCTGGCCTCGATGGAGCATCCGCTGTTCTCCCTGGGCACACGGCCGGACCGGCGCATCCTCAATTACCAGCACAACGGCGCCGAGATCACCGTGACGCCCTCGGTCAAGGGGCTGGCGACAATCCACGACAAGGACATCCTGATCTTCTGCATCAGCCAGCTGATGGCGGCGATCAATGCCGGCCGCCAGGTGAGCCGCACCCTGCACCTGAAGGCGCATGACCTGCTGGTCGCCTGCAACCGGGAAACCTCCGGCGATGCCTACCGGCGGCTGCGCGAGGCCTTCGAGCGGCTGGCGGGCACCCGCATCACCACCAATATCGTCACCGGCGGCGAGGAGGTGACCACCGGCTTCGGCCTGATCGAGAAATGGGAGATCGTGCGCAAGGCCCGCGGCGGCAAGATGGTCAGCGTGGCGGTGACGCTCAGCGACTGGCTGTACCGCGCGGTGCTGTCGAAATCGGTGCTGACGCTCAGCCGCGATTACTTCCGCCTCAGGAAGCCGCTGGAGCGGCGGATCTACGAGCTGGCGCGCAAGCACTGCGGGCGGCAGAACAGCTGGCAGGTCTCGGTGGAAACGCTCCTGAAGAAATCCGGCTCCGCCAGCCCGCGCCGGGTGTTCCGCAAGATGATCCGCGACATGATCGACGCGCAGCCCTTGCCTGATTACGCGCTGGAGGAGCTGGAGGGCGACCTGATCCGGTTTTCCCAGAAGGCTGCAGTGACCGAGGCAGTGCTGAACGCGCCGCAGCTGAAGCCCGCCACCCTGGAGCAGGCCCGCGCGCTGATCCCCGGCGCCGATGCCTATGCGCTGGAGGCGGAGTGGCGCGCTATGTGGGTGCGGTCCGGCGCGCCGCGCCTCAGGGCGCCCGATGCGGCGTTTCTGGGCTGGGTCCGCAAACGCGCCGCGGACTAGGGGCCGCCGAAGCGTCTTTTGTGCAAACGGGCTTTCCACGGAAAGCCCGTTTCAGACTCTGATACCTGCGGAAAGCGCCGCTCAATATAGGTCAGCATGACTGACCAAATGTTTCGCGCGCGAAACATTTGGTCCGGTCCGGACCTTTTTTGCGAACCCGGTGCAGGCTGTTGCGGGGCGCAGGGCCGGGGCGAACTAACAGGCCCGCCCCTGCCTTGCGGCGGGTGCGGGCCTGGCAGGCGGCGGTCCTCCCCCCGGGGCCGCGGCCTTTCCTGCAGCGGCTCCCCCTAGCTGCTGCCTTCCTTCAGAGCCTGGGACATGCTGGAGAGCACCGGGCTGATCAGATAGTCGGCCAGGGTCTGGCGGCCGGTCTCGATCATCGCCTGGGCCGGCATGCCAGGCAGCGCCTTCACATTGGGCAGCGCCGCCAGCTCGGCTTCATCGATGCGGATATGCACCGGGTAAAACGGCTGGCCGGTGGCCTCGTCGAGGCTGCTGCCCGCCGCCACCATCACCACCTCGCCCTGCACCGGCGGGGTGGAGCGGAAGCTGTAGGCGGTCAGCTGCACCCGCGCCTGGCTGCCCTCGGCAACCTCGTCGATATCGGCCACCGCCACCCGGGTTTCCACCAGCAGCCCGGCATCCGCGGGCATCAGCTCGAGGATGGTCTGGCCGGGGTCCACCACCTGGCCCAGGGTGTTGATCGTCAGGCCGACCACCCGGCCGCCCTGCGGCGCGCGGATGGTCAGACGGTCCTGCACGTCCCGTGTGGCGTCCAGCCGCTGGCGCAGGTCCAGGATCTGCTCCTGCACCGACTGGCTTTCGGCGGCGATCCGCGCCGCCCGGTCGCGGCCGGCCTGCAGCCGCCGCTCCTCCATCTCGCCGATCTGCTCCAGCACGTTGCCGCGGTCGCTTTCCATCGCGCCGAGGGTGCCCAGGAGGCCGCTCTGCTGCATCTGCCGCTGGCTGATGCGGGTCTTCGGCACCAGCCCCTTTTCAAACAGCCCGGCCAGGTCCGCCAGTTCCTCCTGCACCAGGGCCAGCTGCTCCTCGGTGGCCCGGATGCGGGCGTCGCGGCCCTTGAGCTGATCGCTGAGCTGGGTGATGCGGCCGCTGAGGATCTCCATCTGGCCCTGGTAGAGCGCCCGGTTGGAGCTGAGCAGGTCGCGCTGCACCGCCACCAGCTGCGCCAGTTCCGGCGCCTGGGCGATGAGCTGCTCCAGCTCCTCGCCGGGCTGCAGGGTCTCTGACCCTTGCAGCTCCGCCTGCAGCCGGGCCCGCTGTGCCAGCAGGCTGGCCAGCTGGCCGCTCAGGATGCCCATCTGCGCCTGCACCCGGCGGCCGTCGAGCCGGGCGATCACCTGGCCGCCGCTGACCCGGTCGCCCTCGGCGACCTTCAGCTCGCGCAGGATGCCGCCCTCCAGGTGCTGCACCGCCAGCCGGTCGCCGGCCACGTTGAATTCGCCGGGCGCCACCACCGCGCTGGTGAGCTCTGCCTGGGTGGCCCAGAACACCAGGCCGCCGAACAGGCCGAAGCCGCAGACCGCCATCCACAGCACCAGCTGGCGCACCCGGGTTGGCGGATGTTTGGGCAGCGGCACGTCCATGCTGAGGGCGGCCGGCATCTGGTCGCGGAAACCGCCCTGGGCGGGCAGGCGCCCTGTTTCGGCAGGGCTGCGGGTCTCATGTTCCACCAGGCTCATGCGCGTGCTCCTTCATTCCGGCGGGCTGTCCCCTGACGGCCCGGGCTGTCCGCCTCCTGGTCCGGGCCGCGGTCCTCCGGGCTGCGGTGCCGGAACGGGGCAATCTTGGGATCGCCCGTCCGGGCCGGGCTGCCGGCCATCGGCTGGGCCGCCGCCTCGATCACCTGGCGGGCCTCGCCGAAGCGCATGATCCGGCCCTCCTGCAGCAGTGCCGCATGGCTCACCCGGCGCAAGAGGCTGAGCCGGTGGGTCACCGCCACCACCGCGGCGCCGCGGGCGCAGGCGGCCTCTATGGCCGTGGCCAGCGCCTCTTCGCCCTCGGGGTCGAGATTGGCGTTGGGCTCATCCAGGATGATCAGCTTGCGATCGCCGAAGAAGGCGCGCGCCAGGCCGATGCGCTGGCGCTGGCCGGCCGACAGGAACTCGCCGCGCGGGCCCACTTCGGAGTTGTAGCCGCCGGGCAGCGCCAGGATCATCTCGTGCACCTGCGCCAGTTTCGCCGCCGCCACCACATCCGACGGCTTGGCGCCGGGGTCCATCAGCGCGATGTTTTCCGCCACCGTGCCCTGGAACAGCTCCACCCGCTGCGGCAGGAAGCCGATGTGCTGGCCGATCTGCGCCGGGTCCCAGTCGGTGAGCGCGGCGTCGTCGATCCGGATATGGCCGCGCACCAGCGGCTGCAGCCCGGCCAGCGCATGGGCAAGCGTGGTCTTGCCGGCGCCGGAGGGGCCGATCAGCCCCAGCGACTGGCCCGGCTTCAATTCCAGGCTGATGTCCAGGAGCAGCGGCTCCGGCCGGCCCGGCAGCACCACGGTGGCGTTCTCCACAGACAGGCGGCCTTCGGGATCGGGCAGGGCAAGCCGCTCCGGCGCCTCGTCGAGATGGGCAAGGAAAGTGTTCAGCCGCCCATGCGCGCTGCGCGCCTTGAGGAAGGCGCGCCAGCCGGCGATCGACTGCTCCACCGGCGCCGCGGCGCGGCCCAGGAGGATCGAGGCGGCAATCATCAGCCCCGGCGACAGCTGGTTGTTGATCACCAGCACCACGCCCACGCCCAGCACCGCGATCTGCAGCCCCATGCGCACCGCCTTGGCCAGCGAGGTCATCAGCGCCACCCGGTCGGTGGCCAATGTGTTGAACACCAGCGCCGAGAACGCCTTGACCTGCCAGCGGGCGATCAGCGGCCCGGTCTTGCCCATGGCATGGATGAGGCTGGCGTTGTTCATCATTTCCGCCACCGCGGTATTGGTCTCGGCGGCCTGTTTGGTGGCTTCGTCCATCGGCTTGCGGGCCGCCATCTCGCTGATCAGCCCGAGGCTGAACAGCAGCATGAGGCCGATCAGCGCCACCAGGCCCAGGACCGGGCTGAACAGGAAGATCAGGGCCAGGAACAGCAGCGACCAGGGCGCGTCCAGCAGTGCCAGGAACAGCGGGCTGGTGACAAAGCCGCGCAGCTCCTGAATGTCGCGGATGGGCTCGGCGCGGGCCAGCGCCGGCGGCAGGCGGCCGCCGATCATGCCGCCCAGCACGGCGGGGCTGAGCCGCGCCTCGAGCCGCGATCCGAGCCGCGCCACCAGGCGCTGGCGGATCATGTCGAACAGAAAAAAGAACACCAGCGCAATTGCGGCGCCGGTGGTCAGGGCAATCAGAGTGGGAATGCTGCCCGAGGCCATGACCCGGGCAAACAATTGCAGCATGTAGAGCGGCGCTGTCAGGATGAGCAGGTTCACAAAGATGCTTGCTGTGAAGATGGCGGCAAGCACACCCCGTTGACCGTCAAATACCTGTCTTACCTTCATTGTCGTAGCCCCCCGGCTGCACGAAGTGAAGTTATGAAATCTGGAGACCAGCGCCCTGGTCCAAGGATGCAATCCTTGGCCGGGGACCAAATCGCTGTCCTGAACCAGGGCTGGACGGGCCCGGGGTTGCCCCCGGGCCCGCCGTTCCTATGGCTCAGACAGTGTGACCCCAGATGTTGTCGTAGCTGTCATCGAAGCCGTCATCGGATGCCAGCACGCGGATCGCCTCGTAAGAGCCCGCATCGCCGGTGGTCACGGCGTTGATGCCGACGCCGCCGATCGGGATGGCGTCCTGGCCCAGCGAGGTGAACGGTGCCTCGCGGCCGGTCAGGCCGAGGATGTTCACCGTGGCGCCGCCCGCCGAGATGCTGGTGTCGGTGCCGTTGTCGGTCACCGTTGCGCCGCCGCCGTCCAGCGCCGCAAAGGCATCCTGCGCCGAGGTGCCGAGGCCTGCGCCGACATTGGTGACACGGAACAGCAGCACGTCGTGGTCCTGGTCGATGTCGAAGTCGGTGATGGTGTCCGTGCCGTCGGTGGAGGCAAAGGTGGCGCCATCCCAGGTCAGGTCGATGATGAAGACATCCTTGCCGTCGCCGCCGGTCAGGTTGTCATCGCCTTCGCCGCCTTTCAGGAAGTCGTTGTAGTCGCCTTCACCGCCATGCAGCCAGTCGTTGCCGGTGCCGCCATCCAGGAAGTCCGACCCCTTGCCGCCGTTCAGCTCGTCGTTGCCGCTTTCGCCGTAGAGGCAGTCGTTGCCCGGGCCGCCATTGAGGTGGTCGTTGCCGGCGCCGCCTTTCAGCACGTCGTCGCCGTAACCGCCGTAGACATGGTCCGCGCCGTCATTGCCGTCCAGCAGATCGTCGCCGGCGCCGCCCTTGACGGTGTCGTGGCCCTTGCCGCCGGAGGCCACGTCATTGCCGGAGCCGCCCTTGACCAGGTCGTTGCCGTCCTCACCATAGAGGAAGTCATCGCCGGAGTTGCCCTTGACGACGTCGTCGCCGGTGCCGCCGAAGGCCTTGTCGCTGTCGGCGCCGCCCTTGATGGTGTCATTGCCGGCATCGCCATAGAGGCGGTCGTGGCCGGCATTGCCGAGCACCCAGTCGTCGCCGTCATTGCCGTGCAGCTTGTCGCCGCCGGCGCCGCCCATCAGCTTGTCATTGCCGTCGCCGCCGAATCCGAGGTCGTCGCCGCGGCCGCCAACGATGATGTCATTGCCGCCTTCGCCGAACATGGTGTCGTCGCCGGAGCCGCCGCGGATGCGGTCATTGCCGTCCGGGCCTTCGTCGATCGGGGTGTAGCAGTCCGGGCAGTCGACCTCTTTCAGCCCGTCTTCCATCTGGGCATGGGCCTGCACCTCTTCCCGGGGCTCGTCGTCGTCGCAGCAGCTCCAGTCGATGTAGTAGCCCTTGACGTCGGCGCCGAGGTTGGTGCCATGGTCGCCGAAGATCAGGTCGCCCTGGGCGCCGCCTTCCAGCACGTCGTTGTTGGAGCCGCCGCGCATGGTGTCGTGGCCGGCGCCGCCATTGACATCGTCGCGGCCGGAGCCGCCGTCCATCAGGTCGTCGCCGCGGCCGCCCTGCATCAGGTCGTCATCGGCTTCGCCGAACATGGTGTCGTTGCCGCCCTGGCCGTCCATGGTGTCGTTGCCGTCGCCGCCCAGCATGCAGTCGTCGCCGTCATCGTCGTCGGTCTTGTTGCCGGTGGGGCTGTCGGCGCCGAAGTCGAGGTCGTCATTCTGCGACTGGCGTTCGTCGCCGAACATCTCGTCGTCGCCGATGCCGCCGATCACCAGGTCGTCGCCGAGGCCGCCGGCCATGCGGTCGTTGCCCTGCTGGCCGTGCATGCGGTCATTGCCGTCGCGGCCGTACATGGTGTCGTTGTTGTTGGAGTGGTCGCGGTCGTAATAGCCGTTCAGGTCGTTCTGGCCGTCGTCGCCCCACATCCAGTCGTCGCCGCCTTCGCCGTCCATGCAGTCGTTGCCGTCCTCGCCGTAGAGGTAGTCGCCGCGGTCGCCGTCTGCATAGCTGTAGTCGCCGTCGGCATCGTCGCCGAAGATGTGGTCGTCGCCCTTGCCGCCGAACACGGTGTCGCTTTCCTCGCCGCCCAGCAGCGTGTCATTGCCGGTCTCGCCGTCGATGTAGTCGCAGCCTTCCTCGCCGTCGATCCAGTCGTCGCCGTCATCGATATAGACTTTGCCGTAGATCGGCACCTGGTACTCTTTCCAGGTTTCCGGGTCGACCCGGGTTTCGTAGCCGGTGATCACGGTTTCATAATGGCCCTTGCCGTCGGCATTGCCGCCGAACAGGTAGTCGTTGCCGGTGCCGCCTTCGATCAGGTCGTCGCCGTCCTGGCCCTCGATGTAATCTTGGCCGGCTTCGCCATCGAGCCGGTTGTTGCGCTCGTTGCCGTAGATGGCGTCATCGCCGGCCCCGGCCTTGGCATTGTCGCCGGCGTCGTGGTCGTTCAGGTCGATCACATTGCCGTCGGTGCCGCCGCGCTCGGTGGTGCCGTCGTTGTAGTCCGGGTCGTGCTTGTCATCGCTGAAGCGGATGTCGCATTCCGGATTGCAGACTTCCCAGTCCGGGTGCTGGTCTTGGATACCCATGGTGAATTTCCTCCTCGTTAACGGTACGGGGCTGGGCAGCGGGCAGCTGCCCGGGTCCGTGCCCCTGCCAGGGCCGCTGCCCGGGAAACACCCCCGGGGCGGGCTGGCGCAAAAAAGGCGTCGTGGTGCCTTCTAGGCGGTATTGCAGCGCATCCGCGCCGCGGCCGATGCCCCCAAATGGGGACAAAATGCGGTCTTAAGGCGCGGGCGGCGGCCCGCCGACCAGGCCGGCAAGCGCTGCGGCCGCGGCCTGCACGCCCGCCTGCAGCGGGGCGTGCCAGTACATTCCGGCCGCCGCGGCGGCGGCAGCCAGCGCCAGCGCCGCCAGCGGTCCGCGCCAGCGCCGCCGCGGCTTTGGCGCCGCTTCGGCCAGCGTCTCGGCCAGGGCGGCTTTCAGCACCGGTTCCAATTCGATCCTGAGCGCCCCCTCCATCCGGTTCACCGCTTCTTCCAGCTGGTCGATGCGGGCGGTCAGCGCAGCGCGGTCGGCAGCAGCCTTCTGCGCGGCTTGCGCGCCCAGCCCCTCGTTGAGGGTGGTGAACATCTCGGCGATGCGCTTGTGCAGCGCCACCAGGTCGGCCTGCGCCGCCAGCGGCGCGCCATCCGGGACGCCCTGGCGCAGCGCGGCGGCAATCTGCGCCAGCACCGCGGCGCTCAGCCGCGGCGGCTGCACCGGCTGGTCCGGCGCCTGCGCCGGGTGTGCGGCCTGCGCGGAGGGCTTTGCCGCGGCGGGCTCTCCGGCGGCCGCCTTTTCGGCGTCCGGCTGCGGCGCGGGGCGCTCCGGCCTGGCCTGGGCGGTCTGCGCGGCCTGGGCCGGCTGCGGGCTGCCGGCCGGGGCGGGCGGGCCCTGCACCGGCGCATCAAGCGTCAGCTTGTTCATGACGCTCTCCCCAGCGAGGCCTGCCAGGTCAGCCGCTGCGCCATCTCGGCGCGGCCGCCGGCCTGCAGCTTGGCCAGCACCCGCTTGGCATAGGTATTGAAGGTCTGCTCCTTGAGGCCGGCGATATGCGCCGCCTCACGGTTGGTCAGCCCCAGCTGAATGAGCGCCGCCACCCGCGCTTCGGCCGGCGACAGCCCCATCTTCTGGGCCAGCATCTCGATGCGGCGGCGGCCGGGCTGGCGCGGCAGGATCGCCACCACCAGCGGCTGGCCGGCGCCGGCGCAGCGGTAGCGGGTCAGCGACACCGGCAGCCGCATGCCGCTCTTGCGGTCCTCCAGGAACAGGATCAGCTCGCGCGGGCCGCGGCTGCTGCCGCGGCGCGAGCGGGCGCATTCGGCCACCGCGGCATAGAAGCCCGCAGTGTCGCTCGGGCGGGCGCAGCTGAGACGGCCGCCGCGGCCGCTGAGCAGATCGCCGCCATCGAGCATGTCGCGGCCCGATTCATTGCAATGCAGCAGGGTGCCTTCGGCGTCGAGCACCAGCACCGCGCTGTCGGTCTTTTCGGAAATGGTCCACAACAGCGCGCTGGTCACCGCCGCCTGGGTCTCGCCCGCCAGCTCGCGCAGGCTGTCCTCGCGCAGCACCGGCCAGATCGCCTGCAGGATGTCGCGGCAATGGGCGTCATGCGGGCCGCCGTCGAGCTTGAGCGCGATCAGGTCCTCGCTGCCGTCCTCGAAGCCGCAGGAAAACAGCGCCCAGCCGCGGCCCGCGGCCAGTTCCGCAGCCAGCTGGCCCGGCAGCCGGGCCGCCAGCGCCAGCGCCGCCTTCCCCCCGGCGCGGCGCGGGCGCAGCGTCTTGGCGGCGCCGGGCTGCAGCTGCCGCCGCAGCGCCGCGGCCGCGGCGGCGGAGCAGGCAGACCCCAAGGGTGGCGCGCTGGTCAGCACCGGGGCTTTGCGGTGTCCCGGCTGCACCAGGGCCAATTGCGTCAGAGAAGAGATTTGCCTTTGCAGAGACTTAGAAAACAATAACTTGCCCGTTTGCGAAACGGACGCACCCAACATACCCATGTTGCCCCCCGGCATGACATAATGAATGTCTTGAGGGTAGCACGATGGCCGCCGCGTCAAACCGGGCAGAGGGGGTACGCCAAAGGCCGGAGCGCAGCCGGGCGGGGCCGGGGCAGAGGCTCAAAATACCACCATGGGGGTAGCTGCACGGAGCAGGAGCGGCGAATCGGCGAAGCTTTAAGTTGTTTTCTGAGTGAATTGCGTTGTCTTAAAATTGTAAACTTCAATATGGAAACGATCCGTTTCCCCAATGGCGACAATGCCAAGGGAGTAAGGCGCCCTGGCCGGTTTGCGTGAAAAAACAGCCGGATAAGGCAGGAACCGGGGCAGGCGGGCGGCGCGGCCTGCCAAAAAGCGCTGCTCCGGGTGGGGAAGTTCCTTAACAATAAAGGATAGATTCGCTACGGTTTATCCACAGCAATGCGCATCAGAAGTGTTTCCTGCTTGCATGCGCGGCCTGGCCCGGGACGTTTTTTCGCGGGCGTGTTCTGTATTTATCACGATCCGGAAACGGCAGCGCCCGGGCGCCGCCGGGGCCCAGGCGGCGGCAGGCAGGTGAAGTGTGTTCCGGGGTGCGGCGGCGCATTGCCAGACAGGCAGCCTGCGGGGGTGGGCGGCCATAACAGCGCGCTCCAGGGGGACGGCCGGATGCAGATCCGGAATGTTACGAGTAAAGGAGTTTTTGATGCCTGTTCACATTGTGGGGGAAAGCAGGCTTCTCAGGGACATGTTTCTGACCATCTGTGAAGCAAATGACTATGAGACCGGGCGCTGCTGCAGCAGCCTGGCGGAACTGCCGCAGCTGCCGCCGCGGGATATGATCCTGTTCTACAGCCATGATACCGGCGACGGGCTGCTGCAGGAGCTGCAGGCGTTCCGCGCCCGCAACGGCGCGGTGCAGCTGATCCTGGTCACCGGCGACGGCTGCCCCGCCGCCGCCCAGGCGCGGCTCAGCCATTATGCCGAGGCGGTGATCCCGGAGCGCAAATCCGCCGGCGCGCTGATTGCCGCGCTGCAGGTGGTGAAGGACGGCTACCGCATCGTGCTGTCCGGTGCGGCGGCGGCGGACGCGGCCGCGGCGGAGGCCGCGAACGGGGAACTGCCGCAGGCTGCGGAGGCGCCTGCGCCCGCCCGCCAGGGCCAGCGGCACGGGCTGTCGGAGCGCGAGCAGCTGATCCTGGCCAAGCTCACCGAAGGCGCCACCAACAAGAGCATCGCCAATGAACTGGGCATCTGCGAAGCCACGGTGAAGGTGCATCTGCGCACCTGCTTCCGCAAGATCGGCGCCAAGAACCGCACCCAGGCCGCGCTATGGGCTTCCGAGCAGCTGCCGCCGCAGGCGCACCGCCACTGACCGCGGGCCGCGGCAGGCAGGCACAAGGGCAGGCGTCCCGGCCTTGAGGGCCGGAGGCGCCGCTTGCCGGATGCGGGCGGGGCCGGGGCCCGCCGCATCCGGCCGGTATGCCGCACGCGGCGCCAGGCAAAAGTGTTTTGGGTGAGCAAGCTTCCCGGAAACGCTCCGGGAAAGCGCTCCGCTTGTGAATGGGCACAGCCCGAAGGCGCCGTTGCGCGGCAGTTGCACCGGCCTTGAGGCGGAACCGGCGGAAATGGCCGTATCAGAGCCTGGTTTCCCGCGCCTCCGGCCACAGCTTTGTCCTCCGCGCCTCCGGCTAGATCCTGATTTTCCGGGCCTCCGGCACGAGCGCATTGATTTGCGCGATATGCTCCGGCAGGCAGCGGGTCAGGAAATCATATTTTTCCACCACATGGGCGCGGGCATTGGGGCCGATATGGGCGTAGTCCCCGGGATTGGCCAGCACGTCCGCGACCTGATCGGCCAGTTTCTCAGGGGAAAAGAAATCCACCAGCAGCCCGGTCTCGCCATGGCTGACCGCCTCGCGCACCGGCGCCACATCGGCCGCCACCACCGTCGCCTGCATCGCCATCGTCTCCAGCAACGACCAGCTGAGCACGAAGGGCATGGTCAGATAGATGTGGCAGCGGCTGATCTGGATGATCCGGCAGAGGTCGTCATAGGGAACCTTGCCGAGGAAATGCACCCGGCTCCAGTCGACGCTCTTGCCCAGCTCATCCTCCATCTCGCCGCGCAAACCGCCGGGGTGCTTGCTTTCGGCGCCATAGGAGGTCTCGCTGCCGCCGATCATCAGGACGCGCGCATTGGGGCGCTGCGCCTGAATCCGCGGCAGCGCGCGCATCATGATGTGGAAGCCGCGGGCGCGCTCCATGTTGCGGGCAATATAGGTGACCACCTCGTCGTCGCGGGTGAGCGGTTGCTCCAGCCGCCCGAGCGCGACCGAGGCGGCGGGATCAGGGCCCAGCTTGTCGGTGCGGATGCCGTCATGGCAGAGATACATGCGGTCGTGGAAGCTGGCCGGAAACCGGTCGCGCTGCCAGGCAGTGGGCACATGACCCAGGTCGACCTGCTCGATGCTGGCATAAGGCACGGTGTTGCGCGCCTCGGCAAAGAAATAGGCCTGGTCGTTGGGCGGGTTTTCCGGGTCGAACCCGACCAGCCCGCCGGAGGTGCGGTAGAAATACTCGAAGAAGCCGATCACCGGCACATCCGGGTAGGGGTCTTTCATGAACAGCAATTCGCCCCAGCCGGTGTGGCCGATGATGATGTCGGGGGTGAAGCCCTGCGCCTTCAGCTGCCGCGCAGCCAGCGCCGCGCCGAGGCCGGTGCCGGCCGCTGCCTCCCAGTCCTTGGAGAGGCCGAAGGCATCCTTGGCAGGCGTGTGGAAGGGCGCGTAGACAACCGATCTGATGCCCTTCAGCTGCACGCCCTTGCGCTGGGTCAGAAAGACGATCTCATGGCCGCCTTGCGCCGCCAGCCAGGGGGCAAGCTCGCGGTACTGGCCGGGCATGTTCTGATGCACAAACAAGATTTTCATGAAACCATGCTTGCCGGGGCAGCGGCGGGGATGCAAGCGGGGGCGGTGCCATTGCCGGGCCGCTGTTGCAGCGCTGCGCGCGCCCGGCGCTGGCGCCGGGCGCGCGCAGCAGCTACAACGGTCAGAAGAGACAGAAACCCAGGAACCGGGGCGGATAGAATGCAGGTTGAGGAAACCGGATTGCCGGGGCTGAAGGTGCTGACGCCGCCCCGCTTTGGCGATGCGCGCGGGTTTTTCAGCGAAAGCTGGAACAAGCGGCGGATGCAGGAGGCGGGGATCGATCTGGATTTCGTGCAGGACAACCATTCGCTGTCAGCGGCGGCGGGCACCCTGCGGGGCTTGCATTTCCAGGCGCCGCCCCATGCCCAGGACAAGCTGGTGCGCTGCGGCCGGGGGGCGCTGTTCGACGTGGCGGTGGACATCCGCAGGGGCTCGCCCGGCTATGGAAAATGGTTCGGGATCGAGCTGACGGCGGAAAACGGCAGGCAGGTGCTGGTGCCCAAGGGATTTCTGCACGGCTTTCTCACCCGGGTTCCTGAGACCGAGGTGATCTACAAATGCACCGATTACTACGCGCCGGACTGCGACGGCGCGGTGGCCTGGGACAGCTGCGGCATCAACTGGGGGTTTGAGGGCACCCCGGTGCTGTCGGAAAAGGATGCCGCGGCGCCCGCGTTTGCGGAGTTCAACAGCCCGTTTGTGTGGGAGGATGCGGCATGAAGCTCCTGGTCACCGGCGGCGCCGGTTTCATTGGCTCCGCGGTGGTGCGGCTGGCGGTTGCCCGTGGCCATCAGGTGGTGAACCTCGATGCGCTCACCTATGCCGCCTGCTTGGACAATGTGGCCGCTGTGGCGAAAAGCCCGGCCTATGCCTTTGAGCAGGCCGACATCCGCGACCGCGCCGCATTAGACACTGTTTTTGACCGCCACCAGCCCGATGCGGTGATGCATCTGGCGGCAGAAAGCCATGTCGACCGCTCGATCGACGGGCCCGGCGATTTCATCGAAACCAATATCACCGGCACCTTCAACATGCTGGAGGCAGCCCGCAAATACTGGACCCAGGCGGGCAGGCCGGAGGCGTTCCGCTTCCACCATATCTCCACCGACGAGGTCTACGGCAGCCTGCCCGCCGACCCGTCGGTGCAGTTCACCGAAGCGACGCCTTACGATCCGCGCTCGCCCTATTCCGCGAGTAAAGCCGCCAGCGACCATCTGGTCAGGGCCTGGCACGAGACCTACGGGCTGCCGGTGGTGCTGAGCAACTGCTCCAACAATTACGGGCCGTACCATTTCCCGGAAAAGCTCATCCCGGTGGTGATCCTGAATGCCTTGGCGGGCAAGGAGCTGCCGGTTTACGGCGACGGCTCCAACGTGCGCGACTGGCTCTATGTCGAGGACCACGCCGATGCGCTCTTGCTGGTGGTGCAGCAGGGCGCGCTGGGGCGCAGTTACAATATCGGCGGCGAGAACGAGCGGTCGAACCTGGAGCTGGTCAACACGCTCTGTGCCATCCTGGATGAAAAACGGCCGCGCAAGGATGGGAGGTCTTACAAAGACCAGATCACCTTTGTGAGTGACCGCCCGGGCCATGACGCGCGCTATGCCATCGACCCGAGCCGCATCCGGCAGGAGCTGGGCTGGCGGCCTTCGGTGACAGTGGAGGAAGGGCTGGAGCGCACGGTGCAGTGGTATCTGGACAACGAGGCCTGGTGGCGGGCGCTGCAGGACCGCGACGGCGTCGGCCGGCGGCTGGGGACGGGAACGTGATATCGCGAGCGGCAGAAGGGCCGCGCCTCCCCGCGGGACGGCGCAAACGCGCCGTCCTCAATTGGGGTCTCTCATGCTGACCGCGCATCTGCCCTCGGGCTATGTGCTGGCGCGGCTGGCGCCTGAGGGGCACCGGTTCCTGATGCCCGCCGCCCTTCTGGGCGCGGTGCTGCCGGATTTCGATATGCTGTGGTTTCACTTCATTGACGATGGCAGCATCCATCATCATCTCTACTGGGTGCATGTGCCCGCCTTCTGGGCGGCCGTTGCGGCTCTAACCCTGCCGGTTCTGGCCTTTCTTGCCCGCGCCTTGCTGGCTCCGGCGCTGATGTTCTTTGCCGCGCTGTTCCTGCACATGGTCCTGGATACCATCGGCGGCGGCATCCTGTGGGCGGCGCCCTTTGACAGCGGGCTTTATACGCTGGTGGAAGTACCCGCCGCTCAGGCGCATTGGGTGCTGTCCTTCCTGCTGCACTGGACCTTTTTGCTGGAATTGGGCGTCTGGGCGTTAGCCTTGTATCTGTGGCGCACGGGGAGGTGCATATGATCCTGGTGTTCGGCAAGACCGGCCAGCTGGCCCGCGAGCTGGCAGCGCAGGGCGGTGCCGCCTGCCTGGGCCGCGATCAGGCGGATCTGTCGGATCCGGCGGGGTGCGCGGCCACCATCCGCGCCCATGCGCCTGCCGCCGTGATCAATGCCGCCGCCTATACCGCGGTGGACAAGGCCGAGGAGGAAGAGGCGCTGGCAACCGTGATCAACGGCGAAGCCCCCGGCGCGATGGCGGCGGCCTGCGCGGAAATGGGTATCCCCTTTGTCACCGTCTCCACCGATTACGTCTTTGACGGCAGCGGTGAGGCCCCCTGGCGGCCGGGGGATGCCACCGGCCCCTTGAATGCCTATGGCCGCTCCAAGCTGGCGGGCGAAGCCGCGGTGCGCGCGGCGGGCGGCGCCTATGCCATCCTGCGCAGCTCCTGGGTGGTCTCGAGCCACGGGAACAACTTCGTGAAAACCATGCTGCGTCTCGGCAAGGAGCGCGGGCGCCTGACCATCGTGGCGGACCAGATTGGTGCCCCGACCCCGGCGCGGGACCTGGCCGCCGCCTGCCTTTCGGTGGCGCGGCAGCTGGGGGAAGATCCGGCCAAATCCGGCACCTATCATTTTGCAGGGGCGCCCGAAACCAGCTGGGCCGGGTTCGCGCGCGAGATCTTTGCCCGCGCAGGCGTGGCCTGCGCGGTGGAGGATATTCCGGCCTTCGCTTACCCCGCGCCGGCAGCGCGGCCCTTGAATTCGCGCCTCGATTGCACCGCATTAGAGACTGTTTTCGGCCTCTCGCAGCCGGACTGGCGGGCGGGCCTCATGGATATTCTGAAGGACTTGGGAGAATTGGCATGACTGACGGCACGCCCGGCGCCGGGACCGCATCCGGCAGAAAGGGTATCATCCTGGCAGGCGGCTCCGGCACAAGGCTCTATCCGATCACCATGGCGGTGTCGAAACAGCTGCTGCCGCTCTATGACAAGCCGATGATCTACTACCCGCTGTCCGTCCTGATGCTGGCGGGCATCCGCGAGATCTGCGTCATTACCACGCCGCAGGACCAGGAGCAGTTCACCCGGACCCTCGGCGACGGCAGCCAGTGGGGGATTTCACTCACCTACGTGGTGCAGCCCTCGCCCGACGGGCTGGCGCAGGCCTTTATCCTGGCCGAGGAGTTCCTGGCGGGGGCGCCGTCGGCGCTGGTCTTGGGCGACAATATCTTCTTTGGCCACGGGCTGCCGGAACTGCTGGCCGCGGCAGACGCGCAAGGATCCGGCGGCACCGTCTTCGGCTATCACGTCGCCGATCCGGAACGCTATGGCGTGGTGGCCTTCGGCGCGGACGGCACCGCCCGCCAGATCATCGAGAAGCCGCCGGTGCCGCCGTCGAACTATGCGGTGACCGGGCTCTATTTCCTCGACGGCAGCGCGCCGCAGCGGGCCCGCCGGGTGCAGCCCTCCGCCCGCGGCGAGCTGGAAATCACCGATCTGCTGCAAAGCTACCTGAATGAAGGGGGCTTGCGGGTCGAGACCATGGGGCGGGGCTATGCCTGGCTTGATACCGGCACCCACGGCTCGCTGCTGGATGCGGGCAATTTCGTGCGCACCCTGCAGGAGCGGCAGGGCCTGCAGGCCGGCTGCCCGGAGGAAATCGCCTACGGGCGGGGCTGGATCACGGCGGCCCAGCTGCAGGCGCGGGCCGGGCAGTTCGCCAAGAACGCCTATGGCGCCTATCTGGAGCGGCTGCTGAAGTAGCCGCCGCTTCAGCCGCAGGCGGTGTTGGCGCGGCGCCGCACCACCGGCGGGAAACGCGCCCGGGGGCGGAAAATCCCCTGTGTTCCGGCAGCGGTTCGCTTTATATGCTGCTGCAAAGAAACAGGACGGCGGGACGCGAGGGCCCGCCGCGGGGAACAGAGAGCAGATCATGGCATATCCCGCAGCAACAGAACCGGCGGCGGCCGGCCCGGGGGGGGGGCTCCGGGAAACGGCGCGGGGCTGGATCTGCGCCGCCGGGCTGGCGGCGCTGCTGCTGATCCAGGCGGCAGCACCGCTGCGGGCGCAGGTGGCGCTGGACCTGCGCGATGCGGATCTGCGCAGCTTTGCCGAGATCGTCTCCGAGGCCACCGGCCGCAGCTTTGTGCTGGACCCGGCGGTGCGCGGCACGGTGACGGTGCTGGCGCCCGAGGAGCTGCCGCCGGAGAGCCTTTACGAAGTGTTCCTGTCGGTGCTGGAGCTGAACCGGCTGACCATCGTCGAGAGCGCCGGCGCCAGCCGCATCGTGCCGATGTCCTCGGCGCGGGAGCTGTCCTCCGGCGCCGCGGCGGGCCAGGCGGCGGGGTTTGAAACCCGGGTGATCCGGGTCCGCGACATCCCGCTGCAGGAGGTGGTCGAGGTGGTGCGCCCGCTCTTGCCGGCCGAGGCGGTGATCACCGCGCTGCCGGACTCGAACCGGCTGATCCTGTCCGACCGCAGCGCCAACCTGGCGCGCATCACCCGTCTGATCGAGAAGCTGGACCAGCCGCAGCGCCCCGACCCGGTGGAAATCATCCGGCTGCGCACGGCGGCGGCGGCGGATGTGATGCAGGTGGTGCAGGCGATGCAGATCCTGCCCGAGGGCGCCGCGGTCAGCGTCGACCGGCGCTCCAATGCGCTGGTGGTCTCCGGCCCCGAGGCGCTGCGCCACCGGGTGCGGGTGCTGGCGGAGGAGCTGGACACCCAGCGCAACACCGTGGTGTCGCGCAGCATCGGGCTGAACTACGCCGATGCAGCGGCGCTTGCCGACGTGGTGATGCGGGCGCTGAACGATGACGGCGGCAGCGCCGTGCGGGCGCCGGTGCGCATCGTGCCGGAGCCGCAGACCAACACGCTCCTGGTGTCGGCGCCGCAGGAGCGGATCGACGACATCATGCAGATGGTGCGCCATCTGGACCGCCGCCCGACCCAGGTGCTGGTGGAGGCGGTGATCTTCGAGATGTCGGTGCAGGGGCTGTCTGACCTGTCGGTGCAATTCGGCGCGGTGCTGAACGATGCGCTGGTCGGCGGGGTGCAGTTTGCGCTGCCCGGGCGCACCAGCCTGATCAGCCTGATCTCCGCCGCCCGCAACGGCAATGCCGTCGACATCGGCAATGGCGGCGCTCTCGGCGGCGCCCGGCTGGAGGACGGCGACGGCATCGCCGGGCTGATCACCGCGATCACCTCGGTCACCTCCACCCGGCTGCTGTCGACCCCCTCGATCCTGACCCTGAACAACCAGGAGGCCGAGATCGTGGTGGCGCAGAATGTGCCCTTTGTCACCGGCAGCTTCTCCACGGTTGGCAACAGCGCGGTGGAAAACCCGTTCCAGACCATCGAGCGCCAGGATGTCGGCCTCACCCTCAACGTGACGCCGCAGATCAATGCCGACCGCACCGTCAGGATGCTGGTCAAGCAGGAGGTCTCCAACCTGACCAGCAACACCGCCTCGGCCGGCGGCGAGATCACCGCGCGGCGGTCGCTGTCGACCACCGTGCTGGTGCGCGACGGCTCGGTGATCATGCTGGGCGGGCTGTTGGAAAACGGCGCCGGGGCGGTGGACCAGCGGGTGCCCGGCCTGTCGAAACTGCCGGTGCTGGGCAAGCTGTTCCGCGGCAAGAACGCCACCGGCAACCAGCGGGTGCTGCTGGTGCTGCTGCGGCCGCAGGTGATCACCTCGGAGGCCGAGGCGCAGCGGATCTCCAGGACGCTGGCGCGCAAGGCGCAGAGCACCAGCGCCCTGATCGCGCCGCTGGACGACGGCGGCTTCCCGAAATCGCAGATCGGCGCGCTGCCGTTTGACGGCGCCGATCTGAACCAGCCGTTTGATGCCGGATTCATTGATGACGTTGCACAAAGCCGAAACTTCCCGCCGCTCCCCAGCCGGCTCCGCTTCAACAGCGGCAACTGAGCCGGGCCGGGCCGCCGGACGGCTGCCCTTTGCCTTTGCCCAGGGCCAGCAGGTGGCGCTGGAGGGGGCGCGGCTGATCCTGGGGCCGGAGGCGACCCAGCTGGGCCTGCGCGAGGCGCAGCGGCGGCTGGGCGCGGGCGCGGTGCCGGAGGTGGAGATGCTGGACCGGATCGGCTTCGAGGCGGCGCTGGCGCGGATCTATCAGCAGGGCGGCCCGGCGGAGGCGGCCGCGGCGGAGATCAGCTTCGACCTGGAGGAAGCCGCCTTTGCCCGCCGCCAGCGCGACCTCTTGGACGAGCCGGGCGATGCGCCGGTCATTCAGCTGGTCAACCAGCTGTTGCGCCGGGCGGTGCAGAGCGGCGCCTCGGACCTGCATGTGGAGCCGCATGAGGGCGGCCTGCGGGTCAGGATGCGGATCGACGGCATGCTGCAGCAGATGATGGACCGGCCGGACGTGCCGGTGCGCCGGATCGTGTCGCGGCTGAAGGTGATGGCGGGGCTGGACATTGCCGAGACCCGGCTGCCGCAGGACGGCCGCATCGCGCTGTCGCTGGCCGGGCGGCAGATCGACACCAGGGTGAGCTCGCTGCCGGGCCACCACGGCGAGCGCATCGTTCTGCGGATCCTGGACCGCTCCGCCGGGCTGATGCCGCTGGAGGCGCTGGGGCTGAGCGCGGCGCAGCAGGCGCAGCTGGCGCGGCTGTCGGCGCTGCCCAACGGCATCATCCTCGCCACCGGGCCGACCGGCGCGGGCAAGACCACCACGCTCTATTCGCTCTTGCAGCTGGCCAACCGGGCCGAGCGCAACATTGTCACCGTCGAGGACCCGGTGGAATACGACCTGCCGGGCATTTCGCAGAGCCAGATCAACGCAGGCATCGGCATGAGCTTTGCCGCGGGCCTCAGGGCGGCGCTGCGCCAAGACCCGGATGTGATCCTGGTCGGCGAGATCCGCGACGGCGAGACCGCGTCGACCGCGGCGCAGGCGGCGCTGACCGGGCATCTGGTGTTTTCCACCCTGCATGCCAACAGCGCCGCGGCGGCGGTGGTACGGCTGCGCGACCTCGGGGTCGAGGATTACCTGATTGCCGCCACCCTGCGCGGGGTGCTTGCGCAGCGGCTGCTGCGCAGGCTGTGCTCGGACTGCCGCAGCCCGCGCCCGGCGGAGCCCGAGGAGGCGGCGCTGTTCGCCCGCCACGGGCTGGCGCCGCCGCCGCAGCTGTTTGCGGCGCAGGGCTGTGCCGCCTGCGGCGGCAGCGGCCATGCCGGGCGCTTCGGGATCTACGAAATCGCCGCCATCCCGGCGGAGCTGCGCAGCGCCATCGCGGCGGGCGCGGATGAGGCGCAGATCGCGGACATGGCGCTGGCGCCGGCCGAGCGGCTGGCGGGCCAGGGCCTGGCCGCCGCCGCGGCTGGCACCGTCAGCCTGGAGGAGGTGCTGCGGGTGGCGGGGGATGCCTCATGAAGGCCTATTCCTACGTTGCCTATACCGCCCGCGGGCGGCGGCGCACCGGCACCGTGGTGGCCGAGACCGAGGCGGATGCCGCCGCCCAGCTGGCGCAGCAGGAGCTGTTTGCCGCTGAGCTGGGGGAGGCGCGGACCGGGGCGGCGGGCCGCTGGGGCCGCAGCGGGCGGCGGCTCAATAGCGAGCTGCAGGCGGTGTTCACCCGCCAGATGGCGGTGATGCTGGAGGCCGGGCTGCCGGCCGATGCGGCGCTGGAGGCGGTGCGCGCCGGCGGCCACCCGGCGCTGGATGCAGCCGCCGCGGCGGCGCGGGCGGCGCTCCTGGACGGGGCCAGCCTGTCGGCGGCGCTGGAACAGGCAGGCGCGGGGTTTCCGCCCTATTACCTGGCGTCGCTGAAGGCTGGCGAGGCGGCGGGCGAGCTGGCGCCGGTGTTTTCCGGCCTCGCCGCGCATCTGGAGGAGCAGGGCACCGGCAAGGCGCAGGTAGCGGCAGCGCTGGTCTATCCGGCCTTTGTGGCGGCGGTCTCGATTTTGGTCTGCGGCATCCTGATGACCAGCGTGGCGCCGGAGATCGTGGCGATGTTCGAGCTGACCGGCCGGCCGCTGCCGCCGCTGACGGTGGCGGTGATGGCGGTCTCCGGCGCGGTGCTGGCCAACCGCTGGCTGCTGGCGGCGCTGGCCCTGGCGGCGCTGATGCTGGCGGCGGCGGTGCCGCGGGTGGCGGCGCTGCGGGCGGCGCGCGACCGGCTGCTGTTGCGGCTGCCGGTGGCCGGGCGGCTGGCGCGGCTGGCGGAGGCGGTGCAGTACATGCGCACGCTGGCGCTGGTGCTGGGCTCGCGCCATGCGGTGCTGAGCGCGGCGGAAAGCGCCGCCGGGGTGCTGACCATCGCCGCCTTCCGGGCCGAGGGCCGGGCGGTGGCCGCGGCGGTGCGGCAGGGCGAAAGCCTGGCGGCGGCGCTTTCCCGGCTGAGCTTCCTGCCGCCGGCCGCGCGCCAGCTGATTGCCGCGGGCGAGGTCTCGGTGCAGCTGGCGCAGATGACCGGCCGCGCCGCCACCCTGGCCGAGCACCGGCTGGCCACCGAGCGCAAGCGCCTTGCGGCGCTCTTGGAGCCGGTGCTGATGATGCTGGTGGGCGGGCTGGTGCTGGTGATCGTGCTGGCGGTGCTGCTGCCGGTCTTCGACCTGCAGGCGGCAGTGGCGGGCTGAACCGGGCCTGCCGGGCCTACTCGGCAAACCCCAAGAGCTCCGGCGCGCCGCCGCCGCGGGCCAGCCAGACCCCTTCGGCGCTGATGCGGACCACCTCGGCGCCGCCTTCCAGCCGGTCGCCCGCGCGCACCATCTGCGCGCCTGCCGGATGCGCCAGCACCGCCCAGGTGGCGCCGCCCGACTGCACCACGCCGCGGAGGCTGTAGCCGAGGCTTGTGAGCGGCGGGCGCGGCGGCTGAGGCTCGGCAGCCGGAGCGGCGGCGGCAGGGCGGGGCGGCTGCGGCTCGCCGAACAGCGGCGGCCAGCGGCGGCTCTCGCGGCGCGGCGCCGGCGCCGGTTCCGGGGGCTGCGCGCCGGGGTCCGCGGCGGCAAAGGCCATCGCCCGGCCGCCGTCTGCGCCGCCGGGGGCCAGCTCCTGCCACAGCAGATGGCCGGACCAACCTGCCGCAGCCAGGGCCGGAACGGTGCAAATTGCAGCAATCAGACGCATTAGAGCCTTTCCCGGACATCAGCCGCAGATCCTGGCGGCCGGAAAATCCGGCCGCAGCCCAAGCATAGACGGGCTGGCGCAACCATGGTAAAAACCGGCCCATAAATAAACACGAAAAGAGCAGAAATGCAGGCGATCCCCTTTGCAAAAGCCGCGCTGGCAGGCCTGGCCCTGCTGCTGCTGGGCAGCTGCGGCGGCAGCCCACTGGGCCAGCACGGTTTTCAGGCGCAATATGCGGTGGCGCGCAACGCGCTGGAGGCCGGCGAATACGATCTGGCCCGGCGCAGCTACCGGAAACTGATGCAGGCGCCGGGGCCGCTGGCGGCGCGGCTGCAGCTGGAGTACGCCCATGCCGAACTGCGCGGCGGCGATTTTGCGGCCGCGGCCCGCAGCGCAGGCCAGCTGGCGCAAGGCCAGTCCGGCCCGGCCCGCGCCGCAGCGCTGGCGGTGCAGGGCACGGCGCTGCACGAGATCGGGCTGGCGCAGCTGGCGCAGGGCCAGGCCGAGGCCGGGCGGCAGCAGCTGGAAGCCGCCCGCAAGGTGCTGGCCGAGGTGCTGGAGACCCATCCGGAACTGGATCCGCTGGGTTCGATGGCGGGCCGCCGCGCCAGCATCGAGGCGCGGCTGAAAACCCTCTGATCCGCCTTTTTAGAGCTTGTTTTGCCCGGCCTGCCGCGGGGGGCGCCGCGGGCGGCCTCAGCTTCCGCCCGGGACCAGGGTGATCCGGGCCGCGGCCTTGCCGGGGGCATCCTCCAGCGCCTCGAAGCGGAAGCTGCGGATGCTGTAGCCCCAGCCGGGATGCACCGACGACAGCCAGGCGGCCAGCCGCAGGAAATCCACCGCGTCAAAGCGCAGCGTCACCGCGCCGCCGCCTTCGCTGCCCAGCTCGCTGAGCGCAGAGCGCAGCCCGGCCGTGTTCAGCCCCTGTTCAAGCCCGCTGAGCCCGGCGGGCGCCCCGGCGGCGTCCCGCGGCAGCGGCAGGGCGGCGTCCAGCGCGGCTTTCTCTGCCGCCCGTGCCCGCACCCAGGCCTGCAGCGCCAGCGCGTCGCTGCGCGCTGCCTCCGCCTGCTGGCGGCGCTCCTGAAGCGGCAGCAGCAGCGCCAGGGCCAGCGCCAGCGGCAGCAGCACCGCCAGAACGGACAGCAGCTGCCGCTCGCGGCGGCTCCGCTGAAGCAGCAGGTCGATCAGCCGGGCGCTCATGGCCGCGCCTCCGCGGCGGTGATGGCAAATTCGGCCCGCACCCCCTCTGCGCCGCTTAGGGTGCGGGAATCGGTGAGCGCCGCCTGCAGCCCGGCCTCGCCCAAAGCGGCGGCGAGAGCATCGGCGGCGGCAAAGCCGGGCAGGCGGATCACCAGCGTCAGCCCGTCGCCGTCGCGGTAGCCGAGCCGCTCGGTCTGGCCGCCGGAGGCGGCGGCGGCCTCTGCGGTGCGGGCGGCCATGTCCAGCGGATCCGGGCCGCTGCCCGCGGCGGCGCCGCGCAGCTCTGCCAGGGCGCGGCTCACCTGCAGGCGGGCATCCAGCACCGGGGCGCCGCCGGTGAACTGCTGCTGCACCAGCGCGCCGGTCTCGGCTGCCAGTCTCTGTGTCTCTGCCTCCAGGCGGCTGATGGCGATGAGCTGGCCTGCGCTCCACAGCACCGCGGCGAGGGCGGCGGCCAGCGCGGGCCAGCGCCAGGGCAGCACCCGGGCGGCCAGCTGGGCGCGCGCTGCCATCGGGTTCCTGCGCAGGTCGCAGGCCAGTTCGCCGTGACCCAGCAGCTGCGGCTGCGGCAGGCCAAGCGCCGCCACTGCAGCCGGGCTGTCCGCCACCGGGATATCCCGCTCCTGCGCCAGCGCGCGGAGGGCGGGCAGGGGGGCTTGCAGCAGCAGTGCCCTGGGGGCAGGCCCGGTTTCCAGCGCCCGTTTCAGCATTGCTTCACCCAGCGGCGCCGCTGCGGCAAAGCCGTCCGCGGGGCCGAGCCGGGCCAGGATGCGGCCATCCGGGGCGGCGGCAAGGGTCCAGACCCCTTCGGCGGCGGGCAGCGACAGGTAGTCGGGCAGCACCGCGCGGCCGGGCAGAGCCTGCAGGCTGGCGAGCCAGGCGGCATCGGCGGCCAGCACCCGGGTCCAGGCGCCTGCGGTCTGGCCGCGGGCCTTGGCCGCGGCGGGGGCAAAGGGGCGCAGTTCCAGACCGTCCCCAGCAGCGGCGGCGCCCAGCAGGCCGGCCAGCTGGCGCCGGGCCACCTGCTCACGGGCCAAGCCGCGCAGCCCGGCAGGCAGGTCGAGGGCAAACAGCGGCACCTCCTCGCCCGGGACCAGCACGATCTGGCGCGGCCCGGCGGCGGCAGCGCCGTCCAGGGGCAGAAACTCCGGCGGTGCGTCAGAGGTTTGTGCGGGCGCGGAAGGAATGGCCGGGGTCTCCTGCGGCAGGGGGTACGGATCTGTCATGGCGGCTCAGGGGCGGGTGGTCAACCGCCAGGCGACCGCCGCCTGCTGCCGCGGCCCCTGCCGGTGCAGCACGGTCACGCGGCGGCCGGACATGGCGCCAAGCTGCACCGCGGCTTCGGCCTGGAACCAGTCCGAGGACACGGTCAGCCGGTCCTCGCTCAGCAGCGAAGCCGGGCCGTCTTCCGGATTTGCCCCTGCACCGTCCTGATCCGCTTGTGCCCCCGCTTGCGCCTCTGCCTGTTCCAGCCCGGCCGCCGCCAGGAATTCCGGCACCGAGGGAAACGGCTGCTGGCGGCGGCGGGCGGCGAGCCGGTCCAGCGCCGCGGGCGGCATCTGCGGCAGCAGCGCGGCCAGCACCTGGGGCGGGGCGGTGTTCACATTGAGCCGGGCGTCCCCCGGCAGGGCAGCAATGAAGGGCAGCAGCCGCGCATAGGCGCGCGGCGGCAGGCCGGGGATGCCCTGCAGCTGGCGGGTGCTGAGCAGGGCGCCGCCCACCGGGTCCAGCGGCGGGTCGAGCCGGGCCCAGGCGGCGCGGTTCTTCGGCCCGCCGGGCTGCAGGAAGCTGCGGATGGCGGCGCCTGCCTGCGGCGGCAGCGCCAGCTGCTTCAGCAGCCGGTCAAACGCCTCCCTCGCCGCACTGTCCTGGGGATCGGCCAGCCAGTTCACGTTGAAGCGTCCCTGCAGGTCGCTGATCTCCCCGCTGAGCACCGCGCCGCCTGCCAGCTCTGCCGCCTCCACCGGGGCGGCCCAGGCAGTGCTGTCCGCTGCGCCGCGGCTGAGCCGGGCGGCCGCCAGCGCCTCAAACGCGTCCAGCGCCAGGGTGAGCTGCGCCGCCTGCTGTCCCGCCTGCAGGCGGGCGCGGCCGGTTTCGGCCCGTGCCAGCAGCAGCGCCGCCGCCGCGGCCAGCGCCGCCGCCAGCACCAGCGCATTGACCAGCACGAAGCCGGCGTCGCGGGGGCGGCGGCGGCTCATTTCAGGGTCTCCACAAGGGTAATTCGGCCAAAGGCGCGGGTGTCCAGGGTCACCTCGACGGCCAGCGGCAGGGTGCTGGAATAGACCTCGGGCGCTGCGCCCGCCTGGTCGCTGTCGGTGCTGCCGGGGGGCGGGGGCAGGGCCAGCGGCTGGACACCGCCGCGCCAGCCGGTTCCCTCCCAGTAGCTGCGCAGATGCAGCCCGGTGACGCCGTCCAGCACCGGCATCTGCGGCTGCCGCGCGGCGGCGGAGGCCGGTGTCAGCGCGGTCCAGAACCGGCGGCTGAGCTGCCCGCCTGCCAGCTGCCATTCGATCCGTTGCAGCCCGGCGGAGCTGGCGGCGGTGCTGTCCAGGCCGGGCTGGCCGCCCGCCGACAGCGCCAGCACGCCGTTCCGGAAGCTGAGCGCCGATTGCGGCGTCGCCCGGCCCGGCGGGTAGAACAGCATCGGCACCACGGCGGCCAGATCGGCGCGCAGCAGGCTGGCGGTGCGGTCCAGCGCCGCCGCCTCGGCGCTGCGCGCGGCGATGCCCTGGCGCAGCCGGATCATGCCGCCAAGCGCCTGCGCCCCCATCACCGCCACCAGCGCAAAGATCGCCATTGCGGCCACCAGCTCGATCAGGCTGAGGCCCCGGTCGCGCGCGCCTGGTTTCATTCCGCCCGGCCTCACCGCGCCCGTCCCGGCGCCAGGTAGAGCACCAGCTGGGCGCCCTCGCCGCTGCCGGTGCGGGCGGTGACGGTGGCCTGCAGCAGCCCGCCGGCCGATGGTTTGGCGGCGGTTTCCAGGGTGATGCTGCGGCCGCCCTGGGTCACCTGCTCCGGCAGGGGACGGGCAGTGCCGTAAAGCTGCAGCTCCTCGGCGCGGTTGCGGGCGGCAATCCGGGCCAGCAGCCGCGGCGCCTCGCCGCCGGCCGCGATCCGCGACTGGTCCGCCGCCCGCAAGGCGGCCAGGCTTGCGATCGACAGGACCAGCACCGCCACTGCCAGCTCCACCAGCGTCAGCCCGGCGCTGGACGCGGCGGTATGTCTGCGCGCTGTCCTTCGCCAGTTCACCCGCCAGTTTAACCGCCTGTGCATCTGAGCCCCGCCCATCCGTCGCTTTCACAGGTGCTGCCGTCCTGGAAGGACAGGCGGAAGGCGCTGGTCCGGCCGTTGGCCAGGAACTGGATCTGCGGCGCGCCCGGCGCCGGCGCCGACCCGCGGCGGGCAAAGATCGCGCGGCCCTGCCAGCGCTGCAGCCGCCCCGGGTCCTGCCAGCCCGCGGCGGTGCGCTGCACCAGCTGCAGCCCCTGCGGGGTGATGGCCAGGCCGCGGCTCTGGCCGCCGGAGACGGCAAGCTGGCGGGCCGCCTCGAACTGGGTCTGGAACAGCGCCCGGTCGCGGCTGCCGGGGCTGCTGCCGCGCGGCAGCGCCAGGCTGGCCGCCACGGCGAGCACCGCCAGGATGGCAACGCAGACCAGAAGTTCGATCAGCGTGAAGCCGGCTTCGGTTCCGGCCCGGGCCCCGGGTGCGCAATCAGGCTCTATTGTAGGGTCCAAGAGCCGATATCCGCATCCGCGCCGGTGCCGCCGGCCGCCCCGTTGGCGCCATAGGTGAAGATGTCGAACTCGCCATGCACGCCGGGCGAGAGATACTGGTAGGGCTGGCCCCAGGGATCCACCGGCAGCCGGTCCATATAACCATTGGAGGCCCAGTTGGCGGGCACCGGGTCGGAGGCGGGCCGGCTGACCAGCGCCGCCAGCCCCTGCTCGGTGGTCGGGTAGCGGTAGTTGTCGAGCCGGTAGAGCTTCACCGCGCTGGAGATGGCGGCGATGTCGGACTGGGCGCGCACCGCGCGGGCCTGGTCGGGGCGGTCGATCACCCGCGGCACGATCACCAGCGCCAGCACCGACAGGATCACCACCACCACCATCAGCTCCAGCAGCGAAAAGCCGGCGTCACGGGCCGGCTGGCGGCGGCGGCGGGCAGGGCGGGAACGGGGATGCGGCATGGCTCTCTTTCTTTTCTCCGGCAGCATGATAGAGGAGGTGCAGATCTGCTGACCCGACCCTTAGCCGATCCGGACGGGGGCGGAAAAGAGGGGAAAGAATGCCTGCCGCAATAAGCTCTTGCCTGTGTCCCCGGTGACCGCGCCGGAGGTGGTCCTGCTGCTGCTGGCGCCGGCCATCGGCTCCTTTCTGGGGGTGCTGGCGGACCGGCTGCCGCGCGGCGAGGATGTGCTGCTGCAGCGCTCTTCCTGCCGCAGCTGCAGCGCCCGGCTGGGGGGGCGGGACCTGGTCCCGGTCCTGTCCTTTGCGCTGAGCCGCGGATGCTGCCGCCATTGCGGCGCGGCGCTGCCGGCCTGGCTTCTGTACGTGGAAATCCTGGCGGGGGGCGCCGCGGTGCTGGCGCTGGCGGCGGGCGGGCCCTGGGAGGCGGTGCTGCTCAGCTGCCTGTTCCTGTGGCTGCTGATTGCGCTGGCGGCGGCGGATCTCCTGTGGCTGCGGCTGCCGGATGCGCTGACTGCGGCGCTTTTTGCGGTGGCGCTGGCGATGGCCTGGCCCGCCGGGCCGGAGGCGCTGGCGGCGGCCTGCCTGGGCGCAGGCCTGGGGGCGGGCAGCTTCTGGCTGATCCGCGCGGGTTACCGGCATTTGCGCGGGCGCGAGGGGCTGGGGCTGGGCGACGTCAAGCTGATGGCCGGGCTCGGCGCTTTTGCCGGGCCTTACGACCTGCCGCTCCTGGTGCTGCTGGCGGCGGCGGGCGGGCTGGCGGCGGCGCTGCCGCGCGCCCTGCTGCGGCGGCAGATGGAGCCTGTGCCGCTGGGCCAGCAGGCGCTGCCCTTCGGTGCTGCGCTTTGCGCCGCGGCGGCGCTGCTGTGGCTTCTCAGAGCCGCCGCGCTGCTGCCGGGCTGAGCAGGTCAGGATTGGTTTGATCTTGCCCCGGCTGCCGCTTAGGGTCCGCCGCGTCACCTGACCCTGTTTCCTGACCGCGTGAGAGATAATGCCCCGTTTCCAGACGCTTTTCCTGCTGCCCCTGCTGTCCCTGCCCGCGCTGCTGCCGCAGGCGCTGCGGGCCGGTGATGACGTGCAATCCCCAGCGGCGGCGGCGCTGCCCGCCCGGCCGGACATGGCGGCCATCGAACAGGCCTGGGCGGCGGGGGATTTCGTCTTTGTCCGCCAGGGGCTCAAACGCCATGCGGAAGAGACCGGCACGCCGCTGGCGCAGTACCGCTATGGCCGGGTTCTGCTGGAAGGACGCGGCGGGCCGGCCGATCCGGCGGCGGCGCAGGGCTGGCTGGAGCAGGCGGTGGCGCAGAACCACGCCGATGCGGCGGTGCTGCTGGCGCGGCTCTACCTGTCGGGGGTGCCGGGCGGGCCGCAGCGCGATCCGGCGCGGGCGGCGGAGCTGCTGAAGGGCGCGGCGGCGCGCGGCCGCAGCGAGGCGCAGTATTACCTCGGCCTGCTGCACCGCGCAGGCGAGGGGGCGGCGCAAAGCGACGGGGATGCCTTCACCTGGTTCCTGGCGGCGGCCGAGGCGGGCCATGCCGGGGCGCAGTTCGAGCTGAGTCGGGCCTATTCCCGCGGGCTTGGCACCGCGCCGGACGGGCAGGAGGCGCTGCGCTGGCTGCAGGAGGCGGCGGCGGCCGGCCACGCGGAGGCGCAGTTCTACCTGGCCTATGCGCTGGACAGCGGCCAGGGGGCGGCGCAGGACCGCGGCCAGGCGCTGGACTGGCTGCGCCGCGCGGCGGAGGGCGGCTTTGCCCAGGCGCAGCTGGCGCTGGGGCGCAAGTATCTGAAGGGCGACGGCGCTGAGGCCAATCCGTCCGAGGCGCTGCGCTGGCTGGGCACGGCGGCGGCGGGCGGCAGCGCTGCGGCGGCGGCGGAGCTGGGCGCTGCGCTGCGCGGCCGCCACGGCGTGGCGGCGGACCCGGTGCGGGCCTGGGGCCTGCTGACCCAGGCCGCCGAGGCGGGGCTGGCGGAGGCCGCCTTTGCGATGGCCGGGATGCGCGAGGCGGGAGAGGGCGGCCCGCCGGATCTGAAACAGGCGGTTGCCCTGTTCCGGCAGGCCGCGGAGATGGGCAGCGAAGCGGCGGTGCTGCATCTGGGCGCGCTGGCGGGCGCCGGACGGCTGGACGGGCTGATGGCGCCGCACCGGGCGGTGCCCTGGGCGCTGGCGGCGGCCAGGGCAGGCGATGCGGCGGCGCAGGGCTGGCTGGAGGGCCAGGCGGGCGCGGGGCTGCGCCCGGCGCAGACCGCGCTGGGGCTGCTGATCAGCGCCCGCGAAGATCTGACGGAGGCCGGGGCGGACCGCGCCGCCGGGCTGTTCCTGGCCGCGGCCGAGGGCGGCGACACCGAGGCCCAGCACCAGCTGGGGCTGTTGCACATCAAGGGCCAGGGCGTGGCGCAGGACTATGTCCAGGCGCACAAGTGGCTGAACATCGCGGCGGCGGGCGGCCATGCGAAAGCGCTGGAGATGCGCGCCGTGGCGGACGACCTGATGACCCCGGAGCAGCTGGCTGAAGCGCAGGCGGCGGCGCGGGTCTTCTTTGAGCAGGCGGCGCCGCCCGAGCATGTTCTGCAGGACGCCGGGGCCTCGCAATGACCCCCCGGCGGAGCGTGCTGGCGGGGCTGTGGCTGTCGGCGCTCTTGTGCGGCGGGGCGGCTGCGGCAGAGGACGGGCCCTGGCAGGCGGCGCCGCTGGCAGAGCTGCAGCAGGCGGCGGACGCGGGCGGCGCAGCGGCGCAATACGCGCTGGCGGTGCGGCTCGAGGAGGGCAGCGGCATCCTGCAGAGCTTCACCCTGGCCGCCGAATGGCTGGCCCGCGCCGCGGCCCAGGGCCATGCCGGCGCGCAGAACCGGCTGGGGCAGTATTACCATGAGGGCCTGGGGGTGGAGCGCGATCCGGAGACCGCCCTGCGCTGGCTGGAGCAGGCGGCGGCGGACGGGCAGCCGCAGTATCTGTTCGACCTTGCGGCAGTGCTGGAGCAGCAGCCCGGCGGCGGCGCCCGCGCCGCGGCGCTCTACCAGCGCGCGGCAGAGGCCGGCCACAGGGATGCGGCGGTGAGTCTCGGCGTGCTTTATCAGAACGGCACCGGGGTGGCGCAGGACCTGGAGCGGGCGCGGCGGCTTTACGAGGGGCCGGCGGCGGCGGGCCATCCGCGGGCGCAGAACAACCTGGGCCTGATGCATGTGCGCGGCGAGGGCGCGGTGCAGGACTATGGCCGCGCCGCGGAACTGTTCCGGGCGGCGGCGGCGCAGGGGCTGCGGGTGGCGATGGGCAACCTCGGCGTGATGTATGAGAACGGCTTTGGCGTGGCGGTGGACGAGGCGCGGGCGGCGGAGCTCTACCGGCAGGCAGGCCAGGGCGGTGCGCCGGGGGCGGCGGGCCAGGCCCTGCCGGCCAGCGTCTATGACCCGCGGCTGCTGCCGCCCGGCACCGGCCCGGAAGAGCTGGAGCAGCTGCGAAGCGGCGCGCGGGCCGGGGATCCGGTGGCGCAGTTCATGCTGGCCTGGCTCTATCTGCAGCCGGAGCCGGACACCGTGCCGACGCCGCAGCTGCAGGAGGCGGCGCGGCTGCTTGGCGCTTCGGCCCGGGCCGGCTACCCGGCGGCGATGGCCAACCTGGGGCTGATGTATTTCGAAGGCCGGGCGCTGCCGCAGGACTATGTGCTGGGCTACATGTGGCTGGTGCTGGCAGGCACTGCCGGTTTTGACGCGGCGCCGCAGCTGGGCGCGGCGCTGTCGCCGCGGATGACCGCGGCGCAGATTGCCGAGGCGCAGATGATGGCGGCGGCCCGGGCCGCCCGGAACACCGCTGGCAACTGACCCCGCCGCAGGAGCGCGCCGCCCCCGGAGAGGGGCGGCGGCGGCTCAGAAGTCCAGCCGGATGCCGTGCTCGACGGCCAGGCTGCCGGCCGACGGCGCCGTCAGCCGGGTCACCACAGAACCCTGGCCGCTGGCAAAGCGGCGCTCGCGGGTGACGCCGAGCGACAGCCGGTCGCTGCCGTCGATATGCTCGTAATCCAGCTCCAGCCCGAAGCTCAGCCCGCGCGACAGGTTCAGCATCTCCTGCGAGAAGGCAAAACCGAAGCCGCAGCCGGTCTCAGAGCTGCTGCCGCTGAAGGAGGACAGCTCGCAGGCAAAGCGCGGCGCGAAGGACAGATGCGTGAGGGTGACGCCCGGCGGGGTGCTGCCCTCCGGCGCCTTCAGCCCGGCAAACTCCAGCTCGGCAAACAGCCGGGCGCCGTTGTAGTCCGGAATGCTGATCGAGCCGGTGTCGCTCTGCGACAGCTGGGTGGCGGTCACATCCGCATCGCTGGCCGCCGCATAGGCAAGATCCAGACCCACCCGCGGGCTGACGGTCATGCTGTCATAGGCGCGGCTGCCCGACAGTGCCGCGCCGGCAAAGCCCGCCGCATACTGGTAATCGCCCTCGGCCCGGATCGGCGCGGCATCGGCGGCAAAGTCCAGGTCAAAGCGGTGATGGCCAAGCGCCGCCGC
Organism: Leisingera sp. McT4-56; assembly: GCF_020514995.1. Lineage (NCBI taxonomy): Bacteria > Pseudomonadati > Pseudomonadota > Alphaproteobacteria > Rhodobacterales > Roseobacteraceae > Leisingera > Leisingera sp. McT4-56. The sequence continues at coordinate 92,408 of NZ_JAJALF010000016.1, forward strand.
CGCGTAATAATCCAGGAACAGCCCGCCGCTCAGGGAGCGGGCGCCGTAGATCCCGGTGTTCAGCCCGAAACCGGTGACCGCGCCATCGGCCAGGTCCTGCACGCTGGTGCGGCTGACATAGCCGCCCCAGAAATGCCCGCGCAGATCCTGCTCCGACAGGAAGCGCTCGCTCTGGCGCGAGACCTGCAGCATCGCCTGGGTGCCCAGCCCGTCGGTGTGGCTGATCGAGAAGGCCCCGTCCAGGATCTCGCGGCTGCCGCGGTTGCAGTTGTAGGTCTCCCAGCCGAAGCTGCCGTCGCTGGAGCCGTTGCCGTCCTGCACCTGCACATTGCCGTCGGCGTCGAACGCCCGGATGGTGCCGCAGCGCAGGTCCTCCCGGCCGGCCTGCAGCCGGTCCAGCGCGCCCTTGGAGAGGCGGCTGAAGTAGCGCTGCTGGGTCTTCACCGTGGCTTCCAGGTCGCGTTTCAGCACTTCGGTCAGCTGCTCGCGGATCTGGTCGACCAGGTCGTCGGCGACCTGCACTTCGGCCAGCGCTAGCGCATAGCCGTCAAAGCTGGTGTCGGCGGAGCTGACGGCGACGGAGGGCTGGCAGCTGTGGGTGCCTTCCACATCCTCGTCGTCGATAGCGCGGATGGTCAGGGTCCGGGCGGTGGCGAAATTGCCGGGGGTGAAGGTCATCCGCGACGGCGAGACGGTGCATTGGCTGTCGCCGCTGAAGCTGAGCACCACATCCGCCAGGGGGGCGCCCGACAAGCTGAAGGACATCGCCGCGGTGTCGTCGCCGTTCTCCGACGCGGTGAGGTCGTCATTGGTGACCGCAATCGCCGCAAAATCGTCATCGGTGATGGTGGCGCTGCCGGTCAGCTCCGACGCGGTGCTGCTGAGCACGGTGCCCTGGTCGCCCGCGGTCACCGCGGTCAGGGTCAGCTCGATGGTCTCGCCGCCCTCGACGATGGTGTCATCCAGCACCGGCGCCTCGACCTCGGCCTCGGTACCGCCTGCCGCGATGGTCACGGTGCCGGAGGGCGCGGTGTAGTCATCGCCGCCGGTGGCGGTGCCCGCCAGCGTGTAGCTGATCACCGTGTCCACCGCGGCGGCGCGCGCCAGCGACACGGTGAAGACCGCCGCCTCCGGGGTGCCGCCATTGGCCTCGGCGCCGTTCTGCACTGCGCTGACCGTGACCGCGTTTTCCGAGCACTGGGTCATCGGGATGTTGTTGGCCAGCACGTTGGGGTCGCCGGCCTCGATCACGAAGGTGTCGTAGAAGGCGGGGTTGGCAGAGAGCGAGGCATCGGCCAGGTAGCCGGTCGAGCCCACCTCGGTGGAGCCGATCACCGCCGGGTTGTCGGGCAGCAGCGAGGTCACGTCGAGGCTGCCAGAGGACAGCCGCGCGCTGCTGGCGGCGCCGCCGTCGGACGGGTAGCCGTAGCTGACCGTATAGGTGCCCGGGCGCAGCGCGAACCACTGGTATTCGCCGCTGGAGCCGTCGCGCACGATGTTGATGTCATTGCTGATGCCGACACTGCTGTTCGAGCCCGACGGGCCGGTCACGGTGATCGAGCCGCCGGTCAGGATGCGGCCGTCGTCCTCGCAGTAGAAATAGCCCTGCGGGTCGTAATCCTCGGCATCCGGGATGCCGTCGCCGTCGCGGTCCGCGGTGCTGCTTTCATAGGAATCCGGGATGCCGTCGCCGTCGCTGTCGGCCTCCGGGCTGGGGTCCGGCGTGCCGGTCAGCGCGGCGGTCACTTCCAGCGCCGCGGAGGCGGTGCTGGCATTGCCGCTGGCGTCGGCGGCGGCACCGGCCTCGGCGGTGATGGTGACGGTGCCGTCATGGTCCGGGGTCACCGTGAAGCTGTAGCTGGCGCCGGAGCCGGAGAGATCCGAGGCGGCGCCATTGTCCAGCGTCAGCCCGCTGAGCGCAAAGCCGGTCACATCCTCGCTGAAGGCGAGGGTCACCTGGAAGGGCTCGCTCTGCGCGCTGTCCGGGCCGCTGAGCGCGGCCGAGGGCTGGCCCGCATCCTTGGAGAGCGTTGCGCTGGCCTGCGGCGCGGCATTGCCTGCCGCATCTTCGGCATCAGCGGTGAGGTCCAGGCTGCCGTCCGCCAGGGCGGAAACATCCAGGCTGAGGCTCCAGGCGCCGCTGGCGACGGTGGCGCTGCCGCTGGCGGTAGCAGAGCCGGGGCCGGTGACGGTGACAGAAACACTCTGGCCGTCCTCGATATCCCCTGCAGTGCCGGACAGGGTGAGGGATGCCGCCTCGGTGGCGTTCACCACATCATCCCCGGCCAGCGGGCTGTCGAAGGCAAGGCTGGGGGCGGTGGTGTCCTTGGCGATTGTATCGGTGGCCGCCGCGCCCGCGTTGCCGGCGCTGTCGGTCAGGGTGACCGTGAGCGTCAGGGTGCCGCTGGCCAGCCCGGACAGGTCGAGCCCGGTGATCTGGTCGGCGGCGCTGGCGATGGTGCCGGAGCCGGTGACATCCGCGCCGCCGCCGCTGGAGCTGATGCTGTAGCTGTAGGCGGCGCCGGTTTCGGCATCCGCAAAGGTGAAGCTGATCGCGCTTTCATTGGCGGCATTGGCGGCGGCCTGATCGAAGGCCGCGCTGTAGCCCGTGGGCGCGGTGGCGTCCTTGCTGATGGCGGCGCTGGCCTGCGGCGCGGCAGAACCTGCCGCATCGGAGGCGTCGGCGGTGACCGTCAGGCTGCCGTCCGCCAGGCTGGAGACATCCAGGCTGAGGCTCCAGGCGCCGCTGGCCACGGTGGCGCTGCCGCTGGCGGTGGCAGAGCTGCCGTCGGTGACGGTGACAGAGACGCTCTGGCCGTCCTCGATCTGCTCCGTGGTGCCGGACAGGCTGAGCGTTGCGGCTTCGGAGGCATTGACCACATCATCCGTGGCAATGGGGCTGGCAAGGCTCAGCGCGGGCACGGTGAGGGTTGCCTGGGCGGTGCCGGAGGTGCCCAGCGAGGAGGTCAGGCTGCCGGTGGTGTTGACCAGGGTGCCGGTGGCGGTCGGCGTGACGTCAACGGTGACGGTGCAGCTGGAGGCAGCAGCCACGGTGCCGCCGCTGTAGGAAACCGTGGAACTGCCCGCGGCAGCGGTCAGGGTGCCGCCGGTGCAGGTGGCGGACGCATTGGCGGGGCTGGCCACAACCATGCCTGCGGGCAGGCTGTCGGTCACATCCAGCGCGCTGGCCTCGATCAGGGCGCTGCTGTTGTCGATGGCCAGGGTCATCGTGATGCTGCCGTTCAGCGGCGCGCTGGCAGCGGCGAAGCTCTTGGCGAAGCCGGGCACCGGCGCGGCGCTGACCGTCAGGCTGTCTGATGCGGTGCCGGAACTGCCGGAGGAGGAGGTCAGGGCGCCGCTGGTGTTGCTGAGCGTGCCGGTCGAGGTGGCGCGCACATCGGCGCTGACGGTGCAGGACGCGCCTGCCGCCACGGTGCCGCCCGAGTAGCTGATGCTGCCGGATCCGGCCGTCGCGGTCAGGGTGCCGCCGGTGCAGGTGGCGGACGCATTCGGAACCGGCGCCACCACCATGCCCGCAGGCAGGCTGTCGGTGAAATCCAGGCTGGAAGCGGCAATCGCCGAGGCGCTGTTGTCCACGGTGAAGGTCAGGGTGGTGGTACCGCCCTGCACGATGGCGGCATCGCCGAAGGCCTTGGCGAAATCCGGGGCCGGCTCGACGCTGAAGGCGGCGCTGGCGGCGACGGCGGCAAAGCTGCCGTTCTCCGTCAGGTCGCTGGTGCTGCCGCTGTAGCTGCCGGTGGCCGCCGCCGCCGGGACGCTGACGGTCAGTTCGATCGAGCAGCTTTCGCCTGCCGCCAGGCTGCCGCCGGTCAGCAGCACGGTGCTGCTGCCTGACACGCTGGAGCCGCTGCCGCACAGATCGCTGCCGGTGCCGGCGGTCACCGCCAGGCCGGACAGCATGGCGTCCAGATCGTCGCTGAAGCGCAGCCCGCTGAGGCTGCTGCCGCCCGCGGGGTTGCTGATCTGATAGGTCAGCGTGGTGCTGCCGCCCGCCGCCAGGGCGCTGGCGGCAAAGCTCTTGCTGAACGCCGGCGGGTTGGCCGATTGCACGGTCAGCGTGGCGCTGGCGGCGGTGCCGGTGACCGAGGCGCTGCTGGCGGTGCCGGTGACCTCGCTGGTGTCGCCGCTGTAGCTGCCTTCGGAGGTGGGGGCGGTCAGCGAGACGCTGACGGTGCAGCTGCTGCCCTGGGAAAGGCTGCCGCCGGAATAGCTGATGCTGCCTGATCCTGCGGCCGCCGTCAGGGTGCCGCCGGTGCAGGTGGTGGAGGCATTCGGGGCGGCCGCCACCACCATGTCGGAGTCGAAGCTGTCGCTGAAGGCCAGGGCGCTGACATCATAGCTGCTGCTCAGGTTGGTGACCGTGTATTGCACGTCCACCGCGCCGCCGGCCGCGACCGTGCTGCTGGAGTAGCTCTTGGCCAGCTCCAGCAGGTCGGTGGTGCTGACGCTGAAATTGGCGCTGATGGCAGAGAGCGCCACGGAACCGCTGTTCACCGTGGCGGTGATGGAGGAGGTGAGCGAGCTGTAGTCCCCGTCCGCGGCCCCCGCGGGCACCGTCAGGTCCAGGCCGATGGTGCAGGTCTCGCCCGGGGCGATCTCAATCCCGGTGAAGATGCCGGTGGTGGTGCCGGAGTAGGCGGGGCTGCCGCCGCAGCCGGTGCTGAATGAGGCCGTTGAGGAGGCGGCGAGGCTGGACAGCGCCGTGCTGTAGCTGTCGGTGAAATACAGGCTGGAATAGGTGAAACTGCTGTCCGGGTTCTCCAGCGTGTAGGTCAGCGTCATGGTCTCGCCGGGCAGGGTGCTGGCCGGGCTGAAGCTCTTGGCCGTGATCAGCGCCGCGGCCTCCAGCACCTGCAGCGTATCCGAGGCGGCGGCGGCGGTGGTGGCCTCGCCGCCGGCGGTGGCGGTCAGGCTGGAGGTTGTGTTGGTGTAGGTGCCGGGGCTGCCGGAGGGCAGCGCGATCTCTACTGCGACGGTGCAGCTGCCGCCGGGGGCCAGGCTGCCGCCGGTGTAGGACAGGGTTGAGGTGCCGCTGAGGCTGCCGCCGCAGCTGTTGCTGGTCAGGCTGGACAGGGTGGTGCCGGAGAGGAAGGCATCCAGGTCATCGGTGAAGGCAATCGCGGTGGCGGTGCTGGCGGATTCGGCGCCGCTGGAAATTGTGAAGGTCAGCGCGGCGGTGCCGCCGCCCTGGGCGGTGTCGCTGCCGAAGGCCTTGACCAGCGACAGGTTGGCGCCGCCCTCGACGGTGAGCGTGGCGCTGGCGCCGGAGGTGCTGGATACCGAGCCGCCGTTGACGGTCGCGGTGACGGCGCTGGTGGCGGTGGCGTAATCGCCCGGCGCGGTGCCGTCGGCGACCTGGTAGACCACATCGATATCGCAGCTGGCGCCGGCCGCCAGGCTGCCGCCGGTCAGCAGCAGGTTCGTGGTGCCGCTGACGTCGGCGGTATAGAGAATACTGCCGCTGCCGCAGAGATTTGATCCGGTGCCGCTGGACACGGCGATGCCGCCGGGGGTGTCCAAGGGCTCGCTGAAGGCAATGTCGGAGGCCGCCAGGGCGGTGTTGGGGTTGCTGAGGGTGTAGCGTGCGGTGACGGTGCCGCCCGGCTGCGCCGGGCCGTCGGTGAAGGCCTTGGCAATGGTCGCCGGCAGCCCGCCGTCGGCCAGAATGCGCAGCGTGGTGGAGGCCGTGGACCCGGTATAGGCGCTGCCGCCGAAATCGGTGGCGGTCAGGGCGCTGGTGGTGTTGGTGTAGGTGCCGGCCGCGGCGCCGGCAGGCAGCGCCAGCTCCACCGACACCGCGCAGCTTGCGCCGGACGCCAGGCTGCCGCCGGAGTAGGACAGGGTGGAGCTGCCGCTGAGGCTGCCGCCGCAGCTGTCGCTGTTGAGGCTGGAAAACGTGGTACCGGAGAGGAAGGCATCCAGGTCATCGGTGAAGGCGATCCCGGTGGCGCTGTCGTCCCGGCTGCCGTTTTGCAGCGAGAACTCCAGGGTGACGGTGTCCCCGGCGCTGGCCTGGTTCACGCCGAAGGCCTTGAAGAGGCTGATGCCGCCTGCGGGGGTGCCATTCACGGTCAGGTCGACCGAGGCGCTGCCCGCGGAGGTGACCGAGCCGAAAACGTTGCGGTACTGCAGCTCGTTGCTGAGCGTGTAGCTGCCCGCATCCACGGCCTTGACCGTGGCGTTCACGGTGCAGCTGAAAGTGCCTTCGGCCTGATAGGTGGGGCCGGTGAAGCTGATGCTGCTGCCGCCCGCTTCGGCGGTGAGGGCGGCGGCACCGCTGCCGGCATCGCAGCTGTAGCTGGCGTTGGGCGGCGTGGCGAGCTCCAGCCCGGCGGGCAGGGTTTCGGTGAATACCGGCGTGGTCCAGTCGTTGAATGAGGGGCTGGCGGGGATCACCACGTCGAAGCTGTAGGTCAGTGCGGTTGTGCTGCCGGGGTCCAGCGCCGTCAGGCTGGCGGATTTGGCATAATTTGCGGAAGAAGCGGCGGTGACGGTCAGATCATCCGAGGCAGTGCCGCTGTTGCCCAGAGAGGAGGTCAGGTCGCCGGAAGTGAAGCTGTGGGTGCCTGTGGTGCTGGAGGTCACCGGCACCGACACCGTGCAGCTGCTGCTGCTGCCCAGTCGGCCGTCTGCGTAAGTGATTGTGCTGCCGCCGGCGCTGGCGGTGAGGGTGCCGCTGCAGCCGTCCGAACTGCTGGAGCTGCCGATGGCCACGCCCGCGGGCAATGTGCCGCTGAAGGCAAGGCTGTCTGCCGGGGTGCCGGAGCTGCTGTTGTCGATGGTGAAGGTCAGCGTGCTTTCGGTGCCTGAATCGATCGTGTCCGGCGAGAAGGCGGCGCTGAAACCGGGGGCGGACTGGGCCTGAACGGCTGCGGGAAGCGCAAGGGTCAGAACAACGGAAAGCAGGCGCGTGGCGCGGTGCAGCAGACAGGTCATCGAAATTCCTTAACTATCCCTCGGGAAGGGTCCGCCCCGGTCTCCGCCAGCCATGGCCCTCCATGAGGCACGCTACTGCAGGCGGAAATCCGCCACAACTCTGCAATGTGAAAAAAACCAAAGTTTCATGCACTGTAGCAGCTGTGCAATTGCCCTGCGTATCAAGGCGTTAATCTATGATAACCGTACCGCTTGCCCGCTGCGGAAAGCTGGGCAGGCGTTCGAAAAAAATAAACTTAAGGTTGTATTTGCTTTGACTTCTACGGCTGCCGGGTGACCGTGTAGAGCTGCCCGGCCGGCAGCGGCCCGTCCAGGCGGGTCTCCAGGCCGTCCGGCCAGCGGATCAGGGCGCCCGCGGCGCTGTCCTGCGCGCCCAGGCCGAAATGGGCGCGCGGCGCATCGAAGCTCATGAAGCCGCCGCCAAGCTGGATCTCGCGCATCTGGCGGCTGCCGTCCCGTCCCAGCAGCGTGATGCGGGCGCCGATGCCCGCGCGGTTGCCGGCCAGATCCTGCAGCCGGAACGCCAGCCCCGGGTTCTGGGTGTTGTTGCGGAACACCATCAGCGGCCCGTTCACCGGGTGGGTCACCAGATCGAGGTCGCCGTCGCCGTCCATGTCGAACTGGGTGGCGGCGGCGGTCATCAGGTAATCCTCCAGCCCGAACGGGCCCGAGGCCTCCTCGAAGCCGCCCTGGCCGGTGTTGCGGAAGAACAGGTTGGAGGGGGAGACCTCGTTGGGCACCCAGGTGCCGTTGACGATATAGACGTCCTGCCAGCCGTCCTGGTCGAAATCGGCCACCTTGGTGTCCCAGCTCCAGCCGCCCACATCCAGCCCGCGCTGCTCCGCGGTGTCGGTGAAACCGGCGCCCTCCGGCTCCAGGAGCACGTTGGAGCGCAGGATCTGCGGGTGGGTCAGGGCGATCTCTTCCGCCTTGGGCTGGCGCGCCGGCTTGAAATGCAGATCGCAATAGGCGCGCGGCACCGGCTGGCCCGCCGGGATCAGCGCGCACAGCGTTGCGTCGCGCTTCTGGATCGCCAGGTCCTTGATCAGCATCGCCTTGCATTCCGCCTGGTAGCGGCCGCTCAGCTGCTGGCAGCGCCCGGCATAGGCGGGATCGAAGCTGTTGCCCGCCTTGTACCAGGCCTTGATCGCCATGTTCTGCCGGCAGACCGCCTTGGCCTCGGCCTCCTGGATCGCGTCGCAGTAGCGGCTGAGCGGCTGCATCTTCAGCCGCTCCGACACCCCGGAGGAGCGCCCGGCGATCTGCGCCAGATAGATGGCGGGGCGGCCCTGGTTGAACAGATCCGCCGTCTTCACCGCCATCGTGGTGGTGGTGGTATGCGGGATGACGCCCTCGGGCTGGGTCACCATGGCAAGGCCGCCCTTGCCGTCGCCGCGGTAGAAGTAGTCGGGGATGTCGAAATCGTTGCCGACGATCAGATCCTGGGCGCCGTCGCCGTCGAAATCGGAAAACAGCACCGACAGCGTCTCGCCCGGGATGCCCGGCAGTTCGGTGAACTGCGCGCCGCTCAGCTGCCCGTCCGGGTTCCACAGCACCCGGTTGCGGGATTCCTCGCCGGGGATGCGCCGGTACCAGCCCGCCGCCCAGTTTCCCAGCGCCGCATCCAGGTAGCCGTCGCGGTTTATGTCGGCAAAGGAGAGTGCCATGGTGAGCGGCGCATCGGCGCGGTTTTGAACCGGGCGCGGCGGCTCGGCGCCGAAGCGCCCCTCCACATTGCGCCACCAGTAGTTGCCCTGCAGGTAGGTGGCCAGGAACAGGTCGCTCCAGCCGTCATTGTCGATATCGGCAAGTGCGGCATTGAAGACCGGCGCCCCGGCCAGATCCCCCAGGTCCGCGGCCACCGGGGTGAACCGGCCGCTGCCGTCGTTTTCATAGAGGTAGAGGCCGGCCTCGGTGGAGGCCGCCGCAAGGTCGATGTCGCCGTCGTTGTCGATATCGCCCGAGGCCAGGCTGCGGCCTTCCCAGAACGGCGGCCACATGTCGCGCATGGTGAATTCGACCGGCTTGGCGATGCCGATCGTGGCGGCCTCGGCGCGGGTAAAGCCGGCGGCGGCGGCAGGCGAGGGCGGGGTGAAGGGGGCGGCGGCCACGCTGACGCGGGCCGCACCTGCGCCCGCGGCCTGCACCGGCGCTTCCAGCCCGGCGGCCTGGGCCGCGCCCCAGGGGGCGGGCGCCTGCGGTGCGCCTCCCAGCAGCTGCTCCAGCGCGCGGCGGCTCTGCCACTCATGATAGGCATGGGTGCCCAGCCCGGCGGCAAAGCCCAGGGCGCCGATGACGGCAGCCATCAGCGCCGCCGCCCTGAGCCCCAGCGCCGAGGTGATGATCATGAAGGAATAGACGGAGAAACTGCCCAGCGTGAACAGCGCCGCCATCACATAGCCATGCGCCATCCCGGCGGCGATCAGCGCCCCCGCCAGCACCACGTCGAACCCCATTGGCACCGGCAGGAACAGCGCCACCAGCGTCAGCAGCGCCAGAGCGCCGATGCCGAAGCCCAGCCCGGTGACCAGATCCTGCGGGAACAGCGTGCCGGCAGCGGCGCCGAGAAACCCCGCCAGCAGCATCATCGGCACCGTCAGGCGGATGATGTACCAGAGGTTTTTGAGATAGGCCCGGGCCACGCCCATAACCGCCGCCGGCAGGCTTTCGCCCGGCGCCGCCCCGGCGGCCAGCTCGCCGGCGCTCCAGGGGGTCTGGGCCGCAGCCTCTGCCGGGGCGATCTGCACCTGCGGCAGATAGCGGCAGATCAGCGGCACCGCCGCCAGGATCACGAACAGGCTGAGCGCCAGCTTGGCCGCGGCCATGTAGAAGGGCACCAGCGAGAACAGCATCGACAGCACCACCACGTTGAGCGTGGGCGAGGCCACCATCGCCGCCAGCGCGGTCTCGGCCCGCATGCCGGAGGCATACATCCCCTTGCCGATCGGCGCGACGCAATTGGCGCAGACCCCGAGCGGCGCGCCGACCGCCAGCCCCAGCGCCGAATTGGCGAACCGGCCGCGGAAGCTGCGCGTCTGCAGGCAGGACAGCAGGGTCATGATGGCGGCGGCAAAGAGAATGCCGAAGGTCATGCCCTTCTTGTTGGTATGGATCCAGTTGAGGGTTGAATAGCCGATCCGCTCCAGCGTGCCCATCGCCGCGCTCAAGGGGTATTTGGCCTCGAAGCTCAAGGGATCTTCGAGCTGGATGGCGCCCGACATCATCGCCTTCTCGCTGAGCGCCGGATAGCGCGAGCCGGTCCAGAACAGATAGGCCAGGGCGGTGAGGATCAAGAGCGCGAGGACAAAGCGTTTCCGGCGGGGCGGGGCGATGAAAGCGTGCATACGGGGTTCTGCTGAAGGCTGTCTTTTAGTTTCTCATGGCCGCCGAATTTACCGCTGCGGCGCCAGGCTGCGGACGTAGTCGTAGACTTCGTATTCCAGCGGCCAGCGCTCGCGGAACCGTGCCCGCGCCTCTTCCATAGGGGTCTCTGCTTCCTTGCTTGCATTCAGGTGCGGCAACTGGATGTCCTGCGCAGGCAGGCCGAGCCGTGCGGCAATGCGCTTCAGACTGGCTTCCAGTGTTTCAAAGCACCCGATGTCGACGAAAAACTCTTCGATGATCCCGCGGAAATTGCTCGAGGTAACCGGCCGGGGAAAATGCTCCAGCATATTGAGATGGCCGCTTTCCAGATGCTCGTGAAGTCCCTTGCCCTCGACATCCGAGGTGCGTTTCCAGTTTTGAGCGGACTTTTGAGTGAAGAAATAGCGGGAGACATGCATATCAAACGGGTCGCGCAAGAAGCTGACGAACTGGCGTGCCTCAGGATAGTAGTCGGGCACCCCGAATTGGCGCAGCCGGTTGAAATGGCCGTAGATAACAGGCGGTTCCGTCCGGAAGGCGGGATCTTGCAGATCTATTTTGGCCGGCAGCTGGCCGCGGCCTTCATCATAGTAGTGGAGTTTCAGGCGGTCCCTGAACCAGTTCTGAAAAACGGTCCGCACGGATACCCCCGCAGTCTTGGGAATATGGATAAAGATCAGCGGCTGGCCGGGGTCGAAATTTCTCATAAGGCTTTCGGAATCGTGCATGCAGTGCCTTAGAGCAGCGTCTCCGCTGCTCTAAGGGGCGGGCTGTCAGTTGTCTGCTTCCAGTGCGGCAATACGCTGGTTCAGCTGGCTGATGTAAATATGCGCATGCTCCAGCTCATTGAGAATGCCGAACATCTTTTCTGTCATGTTATAGCTGCCTTCTTCCGGGGTCGGCCCGACATTGGGCAGATACCGGTTTGCAAACATGAATTGAGCGCGCTCTTCAATGCTCATCACCTCGTAGTCTGCATCAAACACCCGGTCGCAGCCTACCGAACAGCTGCCCGCGGTGGTGATCGAGCCGGTGATCGTCAGATTGCCGTCCTGAGTCAGCAGCAGCGGAGTCGTATTGTTGTAGCTGGTGAAGATCCCGAAAGCCTGGTCGTTGTTGCGGTGGGCAATCCGCCAATCGCCGCTGGTTGCGGTGTTGTCAAAAATAATCTGCGACCCGCCGTTGTTGCGCATGGTCAGCAGCGTCCGGTGCGCTTGGGTGCCATTGTTGTTCTGAAACAGAACATGTTCGGTCGCGCCGCTGATATTGTCGGTTTCAAGGACATGGAGCACCCCTGCCGGGCTGCTGGTGTTGATCCCCACTTCTTCATTATTGGCGAGGTAGAGCAAGTTTGTCCCAGCGCCCGGCTGAATCTTGAACGGCAGCAGACTGCTGTTGGTCACGTCGCGGATGAAGAAGTTGGTCTCATTGCCGGCGATGTCCCAGGCCTGCGAGGAAAAGCCGGAGGAGCCGTCCTGCTCCAGCCGCAGCGCCGGCGAGTTGCCCTGCTTCACATGCAGGTCGACAACCGGCGAGGAGGTGCCGAAGCCGACATAGCCGGTGGATTTGACATAGACCGCATTGTTGCCCGCACCGGCCTCGACCAGGAAAGGTGTCGAGCTGCCGTCGACATCGTCGATGGAAAAATAATTGCCGCCGCCGTTGTCCGAGCTGTTCGCGGTCAGCTGCCAGTCATTGGTGGGGAAGCTGGCGGAGTTCGAGGTATCCTGGAATTTGATCCGGGTGTTGTTTTCCTTCAACCGGATGGTGTCGAAGCCGAAGCTTTCGCCGCTGACGCAGTCATTGCCGACACAGAGGCTGAAGGTCGCGATCACATCGTCGTTGAACACCTGGTCTGCCTGCGCAGCACCTGCGGCCAGGGCCAGAAGGCTGGCGCCTGCGGCCAGGATCCGTTGGGGTTTGCGGCTCATGTCAAATTCCTTTTCTTGCAATCAGGGCGGCCGGCGGGCCGCGGCAGTCTGTTCGGGGATCAGTCTTCGGTGAGGATGTCCGGGGTGATGATGGTGCCGCGCGACACCGTGAAGGATCCGGTCATGGTGAAGGATTTGGCTTTGGACGCGGCGGGTTCGCCGCGGCCGTTGTCGGCCGGGTTGACGATCTCTTCCCGCTCGCTGGTGGCGGCGCTCAGCTCATAGCGGTAGGTGCCGTCCTGCACCGCGCCGCGCTCCAGCTCATAGACCGGGGTGCCGGAGGCCGCCTGGATCGAAGTGATCCGGCCGTTGGGGGCCACCACCACCAGGGTGGCATTGCTGAGCCCGATCCAGTTCTCGAACCAGATCGCATTGGAATTGTGCTGCTGCACCGGGTCCGTTTCCAGCGCCGCTGCCGCGCTGGCCAGGCCGAGGCCGAGGCAAAACCCGAAAGCCCGGAATGTCATCCGCATGGCGTGTCTCCCGTCGTGCATTTATCTTCAGAAACTGCTCTACCGCCGGGCCGTATGGCCTGTCCCGGCGGAAATACGCTCATTTCGAGCAGTATTACCCGACGTAATAGTAAAATGTTAAGGGTTTTATTGATTTTGCAGCATTTTTCACGCTTGCGGCCAGGGCGCCGCAAGCAGGCAGGCGCAACGCCCTTATTCGATCACCCCGGCGCGGCTGAAGACGCCGAAGAAATTGCCGAAGATGTTGGAGACGGTCAGCACGTCGTTGACCGGCGATTCGGTGGCCATCACCAGGTCGCCCGGGTTGATCTGGAACTGGCGCGCCGAGAACAGCCCGTCGGCGGAGGTGAGATCAAGCGAGAACACCACCCGCTGCTGGCGCGGGCCGCGCACCCCGGGCGCCACCGCGCTTGCCGGGTATTCGCGCAGGATCAGCAGGCCCTTGGGATCGGCCTTGCCGTCCTGGAAGCCGCCCGCGACGGACATCGCGTCCATCGCCGACATCTCGTCCTTGGAGAAGATGTGCAGGTCTTCCTCGCCGGTGGCGCCGAAGGAGAGGAAATAGCGCTCGTCCTCCTCGACGAACACCCGGTCGCCGCCGCGCAGGAGGGTGTCGAGCGCCGGGTTGTTCAGCAGGTTGTCGACCGAGGTGCCGTAGATCGACTGGCCGCGCACCAGCCGGATCTGCGGGTTGTTGAGATTGGCGCTGATGCCGCCGCCCGCGGAAATCAGCCCCATCACCGTGTAGTTGCGGTCGGGCATCGGATAAGTGCCGGGCTGGGCGACGCCGGAGACCAGGTCCACCGAATTGCCGCGCCCCTCGGCCATGGCCAGCTGCACCTGCGCCGATGGCACCACCGGCTCCAGCGCTTCCTGCAGCCTGGCCCGCGCCAGGTCCGGGGTCAGCCCGTTGACGTTCACATCGCCCACATAGGGCATGAAGATGGTGCCGTTGGCGGCCACTTTCATGTCCTGCAGCTGCACCATTTTCTGCTCGGCGGAGGTCAGCAGCGAATTGTCGTTGCTGTCCCAGATGCTGAGGGACAGGAGGTCGCCGGGCTGGATGATCTGGGTCTTGGCGCCCTGGTGGGCGTGCAGCCAGTTCAAGCGCTCCTGCTTGCCGGTGGGCGGCCAGGCCGCCACCGCGGGCAGCAAGGCCCGGTTCACCTTGTAGAGCGCGAAATTGGCGTCCGCCTCACCCGATTCCCTCAGAATCTCTTCGCTGGCCGGGGCGCCGCCGGGCAGGCGGGAACAGGCCGCGGGCAGAAGGATCAGGCCGGCAGCCGCCAGCCAGGGAAGAAATTTCAGCATGAAGAGCCTGTTGTGGAACCGCTTTGATTTTTTTCTGCCGGAAGGATACTGGGCTGAGCCAGAGGGTTCAACAGAAACGGGCCGCAGGCATGAGGATTCCCGCCGCATTGGTTCTGGGCGCAACAGGGCGCATCGGGCGGCTGCTGCAGCTGGCGCCGCCGGACGGCATGGCGCTGCGGCTGCAGGCGCGCCGGGCGCCGCAGCTGCCCGGCCTCCCGGCCGGGGACTGGCATGTGTTCGATCCGCTGGCGGAACCGGCCGCGCTGGCCCGCGCCGCGGCGGGCGCGGAGGCCATTCTCTGCCTGGCCGGGCCGGTGCCCGGGCCGGGGCAGGGGGAGGCAGGCATGCAGGACCACATCCGCCTCGGCGAAGCGGCGCTGCGCGCGGGCGCGGCAGCGCGCGCGCGGGTGCTGCTGGCCTCCTCGGCTGCGGTCTATGGCGCCCAGGGCGGGCTTTTGTCCGAGGAAGCGCCCTTGCAGCCCGCCACTGCCTATGGCGCGGCCAAAGCGGAAATGGAGGCCAGCGCCGCGGCGCTGGCGCCTGAGCTGGGGGTGCAGGTCTGCGCCTTGCGGATCGGCAATATCGCCGGCTTCGACGCCGCCCTGGGCGGCTGGCGCCCGGGCTTTGCCCTCGACCGGTTTGCCGATGGCTGCAGCCCGCGGCGCAGCTACATCGGCCTGCGCAGCCTGGCGCGGGTGCTGGCGGCGCTCGTGCAGGCGCCGGATCTGCCCGCAGCCCTCAACGTGGCGCAGCCCGGGGCGGTGGAGATGGCGGCGCTGCTGCAGGCGGCCGGGCGCCGGTTCAGCTGGCAGCCCGCCCCGCCCGCGGCGATCCCGGAGGTGGTGCTGGACACGGCCCGGCTGCAGGCGCTGCTGCCGGTGCCGCTGGCGGCGGCGGACCCGGTGCAGATGGCGGCCGAATGGGCCGCATCAGAGCCTGATTTCGCAGGCAGATAAGCGGAAGGATCCCACGCTATGACCTGGCGCAAACGGCTGTTCGACCTGTTCTTTGCCACCCTGCTGATTGCGGTGCTGGGCCCCGTGCTGCTGCTCCTGCTCGGCTGGCTCCTGTGGAAGGAGGGGCGGCCCCTGTTCTATGTGGCAGAGCGGATGAAGGCGCCCGGTCGGCCGTTCAATCTCTGGAAGCTCAGGACCATGACGGTGGTGGAAACGGACACCGGGGTCTCGGGCGGCGACAAGGCGGCCCGCATCACCAGGACCGGCGCCTGGCTGCGCTCCAAGCGGCTGGACGAGTTCCCGCAGCTGTGGAACATCCTCAAGGGCGATCTCTCCTTTGTCGGGCCGCGGCCGCCGCTCAGGCAGTATGTCGAGGCGCATCCGGAGCTTTATGCCCGGGTGCTGAAATCGCGCCCCGGCGTCACCGGGCTCGCCTCGATCACCTATCACAAGCATGAGGCGGCGCTCCTGGCGCGCTGCGGCACGTCTGCGGAAACCGATGCGGTTTATTCCCGCCTCTGCGTGCCGATGAAGGCGCGGCTGGACCTGATCTACCAGCGCCATCAAAGCATGTGCTTTGATTTCGACATCGTGTTCCAGACCATCGGCAACCTCTTCCGCCGCCGGTAGGCGCGGAGGCCACAGTGCGGCGGGTTTCCGCCGCTGCCGGTTTTGCGGCGCGGCGGAAACCCGGTATGATAGAATTTCCGGCCAAATGGCCGCGCCGCGGATTTGGCAGCGGAGTCCGGTGCTTGGCCGCATGTTCGTGTTTACTTTTTTCTGCTATCCGGCAACTGCAGGGCTGCCGGGACAGGCACGCAGAAACCAACAGGGAAAAATACCCGGGCACAGGGGCAGACAGGCATGTACAATCTGATCAGCGCGCTTTCGCGCAAGCAGAAATCCTACGTCTTCCTGGCCGTGGATCTGGCGCTGCTGCC
Source organism: Leisingera sp. McT4-56 (assembly GCF_020514995.1). Classification (NCBI taxonomy): domain Bacteria; kingdom Pseudomonadati; phylum Pseudomonadota; class Alphaproteobacteria; order Rhodobacterales; family Roseobacteraceae; genus Leisingera; species Leisingera sp. McT4-56. The sequence continues at coordinate 108,340 of NZ_JAJALF010000016.1, forward strand.
GCTGGCGCTGCTGTTCACCCTCGAGGTGCAGCCGCTGCCCGACCCGGCGCTCGCCACCCTGGTTTCGCTGCTGCCGCTGCTGCCCTATGTGCTGGCCGCCGCCGCGCTGCTGGCGCTGTGGCTGGGGCTGCCGCGGGTGCAGCTCAACGCCTACGAGCGCCATGCCGCGGCGCAGAGCGCGGTGCTTGCGGGCGGCAGCGCGCTGTCGCTGTCGCTGCTGGCCCGCTTCTTCGGCCCGGCGCTTGGGCCGGGCACCTATGTCGCCTTTGCGATCTTCTATTTCCTGGCCATGGCAGGCGCGCGCGCGGTGATGCTGCAGCTGGTGCTGATGGTCTACCGCCGCGCCAATCCGCGCTGCCGGGTGCTGATCTACGGGGCCGGCAATACCGGCACCCAGCTGGCGCAGGCGCTGAAGGCGCATGACGGCATCGACCCCATCGCCTTTGCCGATGACAACTCCTCGCTGCAGGGGATGACGCTGGTCGGGCTGCCGGTCTACGCACCCTCGCGGATTGCCGAAATCGTCGAAACCCGGCAGATCCGCCGGGTGCTCTTGGCGATGCCGTCGCAGAGCCAGCCGCGCCAGGCGCAGATCATCCAGCGGCTGCAGAAGCTGGGGCTGGAGGTGCAGGCGCTGCCCTCCTTTGCCCAGCTCATCGGCGAGGAGGCGCTGGTCGACAAGCTGACGCCGGTGGCGCCGCAGGCCTTCCTGGGCCGCGACGCCTGCACCGTGCCGCTGCAGGAAGCCGCCGGCTCCTACCGCGGCAAGGCGGTGCTGGTGTCCGGCGCCGGCGGCTCGATCGGCTCGGAACTGTGCCGCCAGGTGCTGGCCTGCCGCCCCGCCAGGCTGGTGCTGTTCGAGCTTTCGGAACTGGCGCTCTACACCGTGCATCAGGAGCTGGGCCCGGTGGCGGCGGAGGCGGGCATCGAGCTGGTGCCGGTGCTGGGCACAATCACCGACCCGCGCCAGGTGCGGATGGTGCTCAATGCCCATCAGGTGCAGGTGGTGCTGCATGCCGCCGCCTATAAACATGTGCCGCTGGTCGAGGCGAACCCGCTGCCGGGCCTCGCCAACAACGTCTTCGGCACCCAGATCCTGGCCCGCGCAGCGGCCCGGGCGGGGGTGGAGCGCTTCATCCTGATTTCCTCCGACAAGGCGGTGAACCCGGCCAATGTGATGGGCGCCTCCAAGCGGATGGCGGAGCTCATCGTGCAGGACCTGGCGACCCGCTTCGGCACCCGCACCGTGTTCACCATGGTGCGCTTCGGCAATGTGCTGGGGTCTTCCGGCTCGGTGGTGCCGCTGTTTCAGGAGCAGATCAGCCGCGGCGGCCCGGTCACGGTGACCGACCCGAATGTGAAACGCTTCTTCATGACCATCAGCGAAGCGGTGCAGCTGGTGCTGCAGGCGGGCGACATGGCCCAGGGCGGCGAGGTCTTCGTGCTCGACATGGGGGCGCCGGTGCCGATCCTGCAGCTGGCCCGCCAGGTGATCGAAAGCGGCGGCCACTCGGTGCGCGATGCGGACAACCCGGACGGCGACATCGCCATCGAGATCATCGGGCTGCGCCCCGGCGAGAAGATGGAGGAGGAGCTGACTCTCAGCGAAGAGCTGATCCATACCCGCCATCCGAAGATCTTCTGCGCCCGCGAGACCGTGCTGTCGGAGATCGAGGTGGCGGGCTTCCTGCGCAGCCTGCGCCAGGCGGTGGCGGCCGGCGACGAGGCGGCGGCGCTGCAGGTGGTGCGGCACTGGGTCGAGGGCTATGGCCAGGCCGCGGAGGCCGGGCGCGTAAGCTCCTGATCCGGCTCCGGGCGGCCTCCGGTCCGGCCCAAGCTGCGGCTGCAGGTGCGGCACCGGGGCTGCAATCCCCGCAAAACCGCCGCCGCCAGTCCTGCGGGCAATTGATCCGGCCCGCCGCCATGGTCTAAGCAGGGCGGCAGATAACAGCGCCCGGGCAACGGCACCCGGCGGCAGGCAGTACCAGAAGGCAGGCTTTCCCGTGATCCCGATCAAATCCCTCGTGCGCAGGACCGCTCCGGCGGCGGCGCTGTGCCTGGCAGCCCTGCCGGGCCAGGCGCTGGACCCCGGGGCCGCCCGCGTAGAGGAGGGGGCCGCGCCCGGCACCGCCGCTGCCGCGCCGCGGCTGAAACCGCTGCCGCCCCCCAGCCTCAACTTCTATGGCAGCCCCGGCACTATCGACATGCCGAGCGCGGAGATGCTGCCGGACGGCCAGTACGCGGTCAGCTATTCCTGGTTCGGCGGCCAGAGCCGCTACAACCTCACCTTCCAGGCGCTGCCCTGGCTGTCGGCCAGCTTCCGCTACAACGGCATCCAGACCAATGGCGAGGAGATCGGCGGCTTCAGCACCTATTACGACCGCGGCTTCGACGTGCGCGCCCGGCTCTGGCGCGAGCGGCGCTGGCTGCCCGAGGTCACCATGGGGCTGCAGGATTTTGCCGGCACCGGCATCTATGCGGCGGAATATTTCGTCGCCACCAAACGGTTCGAGGGCCAGGCCTTGGGCTGGGGCCGTGGCTCCGGGCGGCTCAAGGTCTCGGCCGGTCTCGGCTGGGGGCGGCTCGGCAGCCACGGCGCCATCGGCTCCACCGGCGGCAGCCGCCCGTCCTTCACCGCCGGCGACACCGGCGGCGAACTGGCCACCGACCAGTGGTTCCGCGGCGATGTTGCCCCCTTTGCCGGCTTAGAATGGCAGCCGGACGCGCGCTGGAGCCTGAAGGCGGAATACTCCAGCGACGCTTATACCCTGGAAACCGGCGGCCCCGACGTGTTCGAGCGCAAATCCTCGTTCAACTACGGGGTGGAATACCAGTATTCCGAGCGGGTCCGCCTCGGCGGCTATTACCTCTACGGCTCGGAGATCGGCCTCACCGCGCAGATCCAGCTCAACCCGAAACACCCGCCCACTCCGCTGGCGGTGCCCGCACCGCACCCGGTTGTGCCGCGGACTCAATGGGCCACCGAACAGGCGCACTGGACCCGGGACTGGGCCGCCAGCGCCAGCCGCAAGCGCCAGATCCGCGACCTGGCGGCAGAGGCGCTGAAGGCGGACGGGCTGGTGCTGGAGGCGATCACCCTGGCCGGCACAGAAGCCGAGCTGCGCTACCGCAACCTGCGCTACCGCTCTGAATCGCAGGCCGCAGGCCGCGCCGCCCGCGCCCTGGCGCAGACAATGCCGCCCTCGGTGGAGACCTTCCGCCTGGTGCCGGTGCGCGGCGGCACCGGCCTGGCGGCGGTCGAGATCCGCCGCTCCGACCTGGAGGCGCTGGAGTTCGATCCGGATGCCGCCGATGCGCTGCTGGCCACGGCCGGGATCAGAGACGCAGGCCCGCTGCCGCAGGAGGCGATCTTCTCGGATGAATTGTACCCGGCCTTTGCGACCTCGGTCAGCCCCTACACCCAGCCGGCCTATTTCGACCCGGACCAGCCGTTCCGCCTCGATGCCGGGGTCGATTTCGCTGCCTCCTATGCGCCTGCGCCCGGCTGGCGCATCGCCGGCGCCCTCCGCCAGCGGATCTGGGGCAATGTGGAGGGCGGCCGCGCCTCCAACTCGGTGCTGCCGCATGTGCGCACCGACCAGTCGGAATATGCCCAATACGGCACCACCCTGGAAAACCTCTATGTCAGCCGCCTGTGGAAGCCGGGCAGCAATCTCTATGCCCGCGCCACTGCCGGCCTGTTTGAGAGCATGTACGGCGGCGTCTCCGGCGAGGTGCTGTGGAAGCCGGTGAACAGCCGCCTCGGCCTCGGGCTGGAAGCCAACTACGTGGTGCAGCGCGATTTCGATCAGCGGTTTTCCTTCCGCGATTACAGGACCTTCACCGGCCATGCCTCGGCATATTACGAGCTGGACCGGGGCTACCAGCTGCAGCTGGATGCCGGGCGCTACCTGGCCGGCGATTACGGCGGCACCGTCAGCCTGAACCGCGAGTTCGACAACGGCTTCCTGGTCGGCGCCTTCTTCACCCTCACCGATGTCTCCGCCGAGGACTTCGGAGAGGGCTCCTTTGACAAGGGCTTCCGCTTCCGCATCCCGGTGGACTGGCTCCTGGGCAAGCCGTCGCGCTCCAGCTTCGGCCTCACCATCCGCCCGACCCAGCGCGACGGCGGCCAGAAGGTGACGGTGCCGGGCCGGCTTTACGCGCCGGTGCGCGCGGCCCACCGCAGGAGCCTGGAAGAACAGCGTGCGAGGTTCTGGGAATGAGCATGATCCGTGCCGCCGCCGCCGTCCTGGCTGCCGCCCTGCTGCTGGGGGGATGCGCTCGCGGCCCCGACGAGGCCCCGGCTGAGCTGGCGGTGCTGCAGGCCGTCGGCGAGCAGTTCAGCCGCCGCCGCGCCGCGCCGCAGCCCCCCGCAACGCTGACCCGGGCGCTCCTGGACCAGCAGCCCCAGGACTATATCGAGGTCACCATCGAGAACCGCGATGCCAAGGCCTATCTGAGCCAGACGCTCAGCCGCCGCGACAGCCATCCCGGGCAGATCGAGGTCTGGCGCACCCAGGACAACGTCTCTGTCGCCCTGCGCCAGGGCATGCTGATCGCCACCCGCGGCCTCGGCGGCGGCCTCCTGTCGGCTGAGGTGCCTGCGGCAGAAGGCGTTGGCGGCCCTGCCCGCGGCGGCGCCCGCCGCTATGCGCTGCGCGCCGAAGGCAACGGCCAGACCATCGTGAACATGGCCTGCAGCCTGCAGGACCTGGGCCCGGCGCCGGTGGAGATCGTCGGAATCACCCATCCCGCCCGGCATCTGCAGGAGCACTGCGAGGGCGGCGGCGGGGCAGTGGTCAACGATTACTGGGTCGATTCCCGCCCGGGGCGCACCTTGGTGTGGCAGTCGCGGCAATGGGCAGGCGCTGAAATCGGATATGTGCGGATCCGCCAGCTGCGGCGCTGACTCTGGCCCTGACCTTGGTCCCGGCACCAGCAGCATTGTTGCAACGGACGGAAAAAATCCGTGCTGCAAACCGGATTTCAAGAGTTTTGCAGCTATTCTCCACGTTGAAATGAAAACCCGCCTCCCCTAAGGTCCAATCAACGGCCTGTTCCACAGTTCTCCGAAGGAGTTTGAAATGAAGAATCTTCTGACCGCCCTTACCTTGGCAGCCCTGGCGTCCGCGACCGCCGTTTCGGCGCAGCAGCAGACCCCCGCCCCGGCACCGGGTGCCGGCGCAGGCGCCGGCGGTGCAGGTGCTGGCGGCGCAGGTGCCGCAAACGGCTTTGCCCTGGGCGGCTTGAGCGCGGGTGCCACTGCAGGCATCGTGGCCGGCGTGGTTGCGATCGGCGTGATTGCCAACGACGACGACAACGCAACCAGCACCACCACCACCAACTGATCCGGCCGCCCTCCGGGGCACTGGCATGATTTCAGGGAAACGGGCCTCTCGGGGCCCGTTTTCCATGTCCGCCGCCACTACGGAAGAACCTGCGCCCGCCTGCCGCGGCCCGCACTGAAGCCCGGCAGAGACCGCTTCTGAAAACATATCCTCCTGTTCAGGCAAGGATGCGCCAGCGGATCACCCCGCCCGGCGGCAAGCCGTCTTGGAGTTGGAAAACATACGGAACTGACGGCCAGGACGTGCCCCGCAGCTTCCGGGCAATTTCCGGACGCGGGGCGTCAGGCAACTCCGCGGATGCCCAACCGGACGGCCTGCAAACGCCTCCCCAACTTGGCAGAGCGGGCTAAAATTGATAGTGTTGGTACAGGGCCTTGTGGCTATGCGGCGGTATTGGTTGGCGCGCCGCGTGCCTTGCTTTCTAGCGACCCAGAGTTAGCTGACTGTGTGCTTGTTGTGTATCGCTTGGAGGGCCCGATGACCTTTCAGTCTGACGATTTCTCGTTGGGAGCGCTGGATCCGCTTGTCTGGAGCTTCGCCGCGCCCCCGGGCGCCACGGTGACTTCGGACACCGCCGGGGAGGAAGCCTTCGTCAGGCTGGAGACGCCCCCGGGCGACTTCGATCCCTATGACACCAACAACGGCGCGCGCATTGTCCAGGCGGCGGCGGACGAGGATTTCCAGATCATCACGCGCTGGCTGACCTCACCCAGCGAGAAGTTCCAGGGGCAGGGCTTCCTGGTGGAACAGGATGCCGGCACCTGGCTCCGCTTTGATGTGTACTCAAACGGCTCCAAGCTGTTTGCCTATGGCGCGGTGACAACCGATGGCGATACCCGCACCAAGTTCAAAGTCAGCCTGGGCACCACCGAAATGCCCTACATGCGGTTGACCCGGACGGGGGATGAGTGGACTTTCGAGCTGTCCGCCGACGGCAGCAACTGGACGGTGTCGCGCAGCTTCACCGAAGCGATCACGGTGACCGCCGTGGGGCTGATGTCGAGCAGCAGCGGCGGCGCGCCGGGCTACATCGCCGAGGCCGATTATTTTGAGAACACCGCAGCACCGATTGTGAATGAGGACGACGGGGTCAGCGGCAACACCGCGCCGGCGGCCAGCGACGACAGCGCCTCCGCGGCCCATGACACCGCCGTCGTGCTGGACGTGCTGGCCAATGACAGCGACGCAGACGGCGACCCGCTCACCGTCACCGCGGTCACCGCGCCGTCCAACGGAACGGCGGTGATCAATGCCGACAACACCATCACCTACACGCCGGATGCGGGCTTCACAGGCGCCGACAGCTTCACCTACACGGTCAGCGACGGCACCGACATCGACACCGCAACCGCAACCGTGACGGTCGCCAACCCGCCGTCCCAGGAGATCATCTCTGACGATTTCTCGTCGGGCGCGCTGGATCCGCTTGTCTGGAGCTTCGCCGCGCCTCCGGGCGCCACGGTGGCTTCGGACACCGCCGGGGAGGAAGCCTTTATCCGGCTGGAGACGCCCCCGGGCGACTTCGATCCCTATGACACCAACAACGGCGCCCGCATTGTCCAGGCGGCGGCGGACGAGGATTTCCAGCTCGTCACGCGCTGGCTGACCTCGCCGGACGCGCAGTACCAGGGGCAGGGCTTCCTGGTCGAA